>NZ_JAHRBL010000011.1 GCF_019693445.1 Deinococcus aquaedulcis
GTACGTTGCAGCTGAAACCGCCGGGAGCTTTACGGCAGGCGTCTAGGCTGTGGCGCATGACTGGGGTGAAGTCGTAACAAGGTAACTGTACCGGAAGGTGCGGTTGGATCACCTCCTTTCTACAGGTCACGTCTATCAAACCAGATGCGTTCAACAGCGCCCCGGAGCTTATGGCTCCGGGGCGCTTTCTTGTTGCTGCTTGCTGGTGGTGTAACTGTTTTCCTCGCCTCAGTGGCCAAGGAAGGGGCAGGTGCTTCGCTGTTCTTGCCACGCGGGCCGCTGCACCACGAAGTTCGGTTTCAGCTCTGTATCGTCGTACTGTTCGTGCCAGACCGGGGTGGTGGCGGGTGAGAGGGGCGGAATGAGCCACGACCAGCGGCCAGTGGCGGTGCGCCCTGCCTGCGCTTCCAGCTCCACAAAGTGCTGGAACTGCCGGGTGACGCTGTGATGGTCAGCGATGCGCACGCCCGCCGCGTCGAAGGAGTGCAGCACGGCCACATTCAGTTCCACCAGGGCGCGGTCCAGCCATAGCGAGCGGCGCCAGGTGGTGTCCAGCTCCAGCGCCTGCGCCACGGCGGGCAGCAGGTTGTAGCGCCCTTCGTCGGCCAGATTGCGTGCGGCAATTTCGGTCTGCAGATACCAGCCGTTAAAGGGCGCGCAGGCGAAGGCCTGGCCCGCCACCTCCAGCGTCATGTTGCTGATCACCGGCAGGGCGTGCCAGCGCAGCCCCAGGGCGCCAATGCCTGGGCAATCGGGGTGGGTGATGGGTACCTCGTACACTGCGTCTGCGGGCAACTCGAACAGGGTGACCTGTCCCTGCGCCTCGATCGCCAGCGGCAGCACGTCAAAGGGAGTACCCGGCCCCCCAGCCCAGCCCAGGCGCTGCAGGTACTGGGTCAGGGCCACGTTTTGCGGATCGCCCCGCACCGTGCCGTCGGGCTGGCGGTAGCCGGCGTAACGGATTAGCTGGTCGTTGTGCAGGCGCACGCCGGGCCCAAACACGCTGATGATCGGCAGAATCCGCCCCCCGTTCAGCGCCGCGCGCAGATGGCCACACAGGTGGGCAAACACCTCTGGCGCGGTCGTCACGTGCCGCAGGTCCCGCACCTGCAAGCTGGCCCAGGGCAGCCGCCCCACACAGCGCGTGCTGTGGCGCCACGCCATGCGCGCGCCGTGGGTCAGCTCGGCGGTACTGAGAGCCAGATGGCCGGCGCGCACCGCCTCCTGGCGGCGCTGGGCCAGGCCGGGCGTCCCTGTTTCCGTGTGATAGGCCTTCAGAAAGGCCAGCGCCTCCTGCAGCTTGTGCTGTGGGACGGCGTCAGGCAGGCGGGGCGCAGGCATCCTGCCCATGCTGCCCGCCCCACGGGCCGAAAATGTCCCTGAACGCGGGAGGCAGGGCAGTGGGGGCTCTTTCGCCAAGGTCATGGGGACAGGCTTCTTGCCGTCGAAGATGACAGACAGGCTCTGCCCCGTGTCCTGCAGCGTTATCTCTTCTTACGGAAGCCAGCGGCGGCGACCGCACTCCGGTAGCGTGGAAGGGCGCATGGGAAAGAACGAGATGAGGCCAGGAACCACACGCAGGCGGCAGCCGTGACGGACCACACGGAGGTGCTGGCCCTGCAGCAGCGTGTTCAGGCCCTGGAGGCCGAGGTGCAGACTGCTCAGCAGGCCGCCCGGGTCCTGTTTGCTGAGGCCCCGACCCCCTATCTGCTGCTGGGCGCGCAGGGCCGGATTCGGGACGTCAACGCGGTGGCGTGTGGCCTGCTGGACCGGGCCCCCCAGGCGCTGCTGGAGCGGCCACTGGCCCAGTTCCTGACGCCTGCCTCGCAGGGGTCGCTGGACACCCTGCTGGCCCAGGCCGCCCGCAGTGGTCTGCGGCACTGGGGCGAGGTGCAGGTGCTGCAACCCGACGACACCCCCCTGGACGTGCTGCTGGAGGTGAATGCCCAGGCCGCTGCCGATCAGCCCTGGCAGTTCCGGGTGGTCCTGACCGAGATCACCGCCTACAAACGGGCGCACGCCCAGCTGCTGGACGAGGTGGCCGATCAGCAGGGGCGCATAGAGGCCCACGCCACGCGGATGCGCCTGCTGAACCAGGAACTGGGGCAGGTGATGAAGGTCTTTTTGAAGGAGCTGCATCTGCCCCTGGCGCGCGCCCTGAACTTTCTGGCGCTGGCCCGGCGCATGGGCCAGGAGTCGCCAGTGGGCGGTTCTCCCCTGGCCGCCGCCGAGCAGGCGGTGCAGCAGTTGCTGGCCCTTGCCGCCTCCATTGAGCGCTATCTGCGCATGCGCGATATGCGGATTCGCCTGCACACGGTCAATCTGAACACCGTGCTGCAGGAGGTTCTCAAGAAGCTGCAGCCCTCGCTGCTGGACCGGGACGTGCGGATCACCGCCGATCCCCTGCCCACTGTGCAGGCCGACGCCCGGGCGCTGTTCCTGATTCTGGACGAGTACCTTGCCAACGCGGTGAAGTTCACCAAGCAGCGCGAGCAGGCGCGCATTCACGTGGTGGTGCAGGAACAGGATGGCGAATACTTCATTGGCGTGCAGGACAACGGCGCCGGGTTCAACATGCGCCAGAAGGACAAGCTGTTTCAGCTCTTTGGCCGCCTGCACTCCTCGCAGACCTTTGAGGGCACCGGCGTGGGCCTGATGACCGTCAGCCGCTGCTGCCAGCGCTTTGGGGCGCGTGCCTGGGCCGAAGGCAAGGTGGACCAGGGCGCGACGTTCTGGTTCGCGTGGCCCAAAGTGCCGCGCGTGCTGGATTGAGAGGGGAGAGCGGGGTGGTGATTGCCTCTCCAGTCACCTAGATCCCTAAAGCACATAACCCCCCGGCCTTGGTCGGGGGGTTACTCTGGCGCGCCCTGGAGGACTCGAACCTCCGACCGACCGCTTAGAAGGCGGTTGCTCTATCCAACTGAGCTAAGGGCGCAGACGGTGAAGGCTCCCGCGCGGGGAGCCCTCTGTTCTGGAGCGGGATCACGGATTCGAACCGAGGCCAGAAGCTTGGAAGGCTGCTGTGCTACCACTACACCAATCCCGCTGGGGGGTGCGCGCGTCAGGGGGCGAACTCTATGGTCGAGGCGACAGGATTCGAACCTGCGACCCCTTGGTCCCAAACCAAGTGCGCTACCGGCCTGCGCTACGCCTCGATAGAGCCCACGTACGCGCGCCCGCGCACTATAGCAAAGTCTGTGCCCCCCGTGCAGGCGCTATGCTGCGTGGTCGTGAGTGAAGGCGTGGCCCGCGTGAAAACCTACCTGGACCTGGTGAAGTTCGAGCACACGGTGTTCGCGCTGCCCTTCGCCTACGCGGGCATGTTGCTGGCCAGCATGCAGACGCGCGGCACCGGCTGGCCAGGCTGGGAGGTGCTGCTGTGGGTCACGGTGGCGATGGCCTCGGCGCGCACGGCGGCGATGGGCGCCAACCGGGTGATTGACCGCTACATTGACGCCCGCAACCCCCGCACCGCCGGCCGCGAGGTGCCCAGCGGCAAGGTCAGGCCGGCCCAGGCCTGGGCGCTGGTGCTGGTCAGCCTCGTGATCATGGCCTTTGCCGCCGCGCAACTGAATCCGCTGTGTCTGGCCCTCATGCCGCTGGCCGTGGTGTTCCTGATCGGCTACCCCTACACCAAACGCTTCACGTGGCTGTGCCACGCGTGGCTGGGCGTGACCGACGGCGCGGCGGCGGCGGGCGGCTGGATTGCAGTCACGGGCGAATTTGCGCCGCCCGCCTGGGTGCTTTGGGCGGTGGTGATCTTCTGGATGATCGGCCTGGACGTGATTTACGCTACCATGGACCGCGACTTTGACGTCGCCAACGGTATCCGCAGTATTCCGGCGCGCTTCGGAATTCCGCGCGCCCTGCGGATTGCCGCCATGAGCCACGGCCTCACCTTTGCCCTGCTGCTGCTGGTGGGCTGGGTCACGGACGCCAGCGGGTGGTACTACCTCGCGGCGTGCGTGATGGGCGGCATTCTGCTGTTCGAGCACCGCATCGTGAACCCCAACGATCTGGCGCGGGTGAACGTGGCGTTTTTCGACGCCAACATGTGGCTGGCCCTGACCATGCTGGCGGGCGTAGTGGTGGACGTGACGTGGCGCACCCTGACCTGAAGGTGCCCCTGCCCCCAGAGGCCGCTGCCGCCTTTGCCGAGGGCGACGAGCGCCGCGCAGCGACCCTGCTGGCCCGCGCCCGCGACGCCCAGCCCCCGGGTTCGGTGGCGTGGGCGCAACTGGAGCGCCTCTACGGACTGGTGCTGATTCATGTGCAGCGCGAGGTGGAGGGCACCTTTGCCCTGGAACGGGCCGACGCCGTGCTGGACGCGGCGGGCGCCGCGCGGCCGGATCTGGGCTGGCTGGGGCCGGCCTCTTCGATAGAATCGCGGGAATGGTAAAGCGGCCAGCAGCACTTGCCCGGAGATGGTGGGGCCCACGCCAGGGAGCGCGCGCGTGACCCTGGAGACCTCGGAGCGGGAATTCACGGCGCGCTTTGCGCCCCACGCGGCCAGCGGCGTGCTGTACCCCCAGCGCGAGGGCAGCCCGCTGCTGGAGTTTGCGGCGGGCGGGCGGGTGCTGTACCTCTTTGACCGCAGCGGGCCCTACGCCACGCGCCCCGGCCCCGCCCAGGTGGTGGTGCATGGCGTGCTGGACCCTACAGGCACTGCGGTGCTGGACGAGACGGCGGAGGAGAGCTTGCAGGTGGTAGGCGTCTCGGCCGTGGAAGGTCGGGGGCGGGTGCTGGCCGTGGAACGCGGCGTGCTGGTGGTCTATGCGCGGCTGCCCCTGGTGCTGGCGACCCTGGGCCTCCCCCTGGAGGCCCGGCCCGGCGACACCCTGGCGTTCCGGACCCAGCCTCCCCTCCACGGCTTCCTGGTCGCGCAGCCCTGAAGACCGTGGGGCCGTGGATAGGCACCTCAGTCTGGGATGCAAATGAATTGGAGCAAGGGAGAAGGTAGGCGGCCAGTTGGCTCCAGTGGCGATCTGGTCCTGCGGCTGCTGAGCAGGATGGAAGCCGCATGAGTGGGGGCCACGGGTGTAGCCCATAACAGCTCGAGCAGCTCTTTAAAAGAGAAAAGCCCTCATGAGAGGCTCACCGCAAGCCCGAGCAGCAGGTTGTTGAGGAGCCTCTGCCCATTTCCACTTACTTAACTGCTGTCAGCGGCCTTCTGCCGTCCTACCCTTGCTCCAGATTCGAGATGTGAGGTTTTGTATATCCTGGACACTTCAACATTGATTTAATTTGATCTTTCTTTCCTGCTCATCTTCAGGCATGATGAGGGCCGCTGCCTTATGCCTGACCTTCTGCTCCCCCTTCCCGGTCCCCAGGACGACACCGTCTCTGCTTGCTTCGTGCTGGTGGACCTGGTGGGCAGCACGGCCATGGCCCAGGCCCTGCCGCTGCCCAGCTACATGGCGCTGATGCAGGACTTTGTGCAGCTGATGGTGCTGAGCTTTGAAGCGCGCGGCGGGCAGGTGCTGCAGCACCAGGGCGACGCGGTGCTGGCGTGGTGGCCCGCGCAGCACGCCGCGCAGGCCTGCACGGCGGCGCAGGACGCCCACGGCCGCGCCGCGCGCCTGCATGTGGCCGCACAGCTGGGGCAGCAGCTGCGCCTGCGTGCGGGCGTGTCGGTGGGGCCGGTGCTGATGGGCATGGTGGGCGGGCAGCTCAGCGCGTACGGGCTGCCGGTGAACTACGCCAAGCGCCTGTGCGACGCCGCCCGGCCCGGCGACACCCTGATCTGCGACGAGGTGCGCCGCCGCCTGCCCGAGCACCTGACCTGGCCCTGCGCCCCACTGGCCCTGCAGGGCTTTGGCAGCGACTGTATGGCTCACCATCTGCTGTCCGAAACCGCAGACGACGCGCGCATGAAAGTTGATTAAGCACGCGGGGGGGCTTCTCATGAGAACGCTCCCTAGACTGGCCGCATGGAACGCAAGCCACTGGTGCTGGTCATCGAGGACGAAAAGGATATTGCGCGGTTTATCGAACTCGAACTGGCAGCCGAAGGCTACGCCACGGAAGTGGCCTTTGATGGTGTGACCGGCCTTTCGAAATTCCGGGAAGTCAACCCCGACCTTGTCATTCTGGATCTCATGCTGCCGGTGCTCGACGGCCTGGAAGTGGCCCGGCGCATTCGCAAAACGAGCAACACACCCATCATCATCCTGACGGCCAAGGACGGCATTCAGGACAAGGTGGAGGGCCTGGATTCCGGCGCCGACGACTACCTGATCAAGCCTTTTTCTATTGAGGAGCTGCTGGCGCGGGTGCGCGCCCACCTGCGGCGCGTGAACCCGGCCGTGACCGGCGAGGTGCGCGTGGCTGATCTGGTGATGAACCTGGACGGCCGCGAGATTTTCCGGGGCGGGCGCCGCGTGGAACTCTCGGCCAAGGAGTTCGAACTGCTGGAACTGCTGGCCCGCAACCCCGGCAAGGTCTTTTCCCGCTTTGAAATTGAGGAAAAAGTCTGGCCCGAATACACCGGCGGCAGCAACGTGGTGGACGTGTACATTGGCTACCTGCGGCGCAAGCTGGAAGAGGGCGGCGAGCGTCGCCTGATTCATACGGTGCGTGGCGTGGGCTACGTGCTGCGCGAGGAATAAGCCGGCCGCAGACGTGGGTGCAGAGGCGCGCGAAGAGCTGTAGGGCAGTAAAAAAGGTCGGGGGGTCAAGGCGTCCAGGGGTCGAGTTGGGCGCCCCTGACGCCTCGACCTTTTGGCGATGGGTCGGCCGGCTTCCAGGGCTGAACGGGAGGGACCTCCTGCCATGCCCTGTCCCTCCAGTGCCTCAACCGCGCCGGATCTCATGGCGGGCGCCGCTACACTGCAGCCCATGAGTGCCGCCCCTGCCCGGAGCCGCGCGTGACCCTGCGCTGGCGCCTGACCCTGTTTTACACGGCGCTGCTGGCCTTTTTGCTGACGGCGGTGGGGTTGATCACCCTGTACCTGATGCGCGCCAATCTGATCGGTGGTCTGGACCGTGAACTGGACGCCACCTACCGGCAGTTTGTGTCGTATGTGATCAACCCGCTCAAGCCGAACGAACCGCGTCTGCCACTGGACCGCCTGCAGCGCACCGCCCGCGAACGCACGGGGGACCCGGAAATCAGCCAGGCCAAGCTGCTGGCCCGCTTTTACTTTCCCGATTCCAGTCTGGCGCTGGAAAACCTGTCGTTCTACACGCGGCAGTCGCTGATTGATGACCTGGCGGGCGCGCGAACGCCGGATGACCGCGCAAAGCTGTTCCGCACCATCGAGACCCTGCGCAGCGGCACCCGGCGGTCGCTGGCGGTGGATGTGGCCCGGCCCATCACCCTGTCCAGGGAGGAACTGGAGCAGCTGATCAACTCGGTGGATGGGCGCCTGACGCTGAACCGCACCGTGTACGTCTCGGCCAACAGTGAGCCGGTGCCCATGCGCCTGCTGGTGGTGCTGGGCCCGCTGAAGCCGCCTGCCCCGAAGCCTGACCCCGGATCTGCAGAGGACGCCCCCAAAGTCGCTGCTGAAGAGGACGCCGCAGCCCCCCAGGCCAGCCCGGGCGACTTGCTGGGTGGGGGCAGCCTCAGCACCTACCGCCTGGACGCCCCCGAGGACGAGAGCGTGAGTCTGGTGTACGTGGCGCGCGACCTGCGCACCGTGGAGGGCCTGCTCAATCAGCTGGAAAAGGTGCTGCTGCTGCTGTTCATCACGGGGCTGCTGACCGCTGGCACCGGGGCCTACGCGCTGGCCGGGCAGGCGCTGCAACCCCTGCGCCGGGTGCAGCGCGCCGCCGAGCGCATTGGCGGCCAGAACCTCACCGAGCGCGTGCCCGTGCCGCAGACAGGCGACGAGGTGGAATCGCTGGCGATGGCCCTGAACGCTATGCTGGGGCGCCTGGAAGGCAGCTTTGAGGCCCAGCGCCGCTTTACCAGCGACGCCAGCCACGAACTGCGCACGCCAGTGACCGCCATCAGCGGTCACGCCAGCTACCTGCTGCGCCGCACCAACCCCAGCGGGCAACAGGCCGAGAGCCTGCGCATCATCCAGCGCGAATCCGAGCGGCTGACCAACCTGATTGCCAGTCTGCTGCAGCTGGCCCGCTCGGACAGCGGGGCGCTGGCGATTACCCGCGAGCCCATCCTGGCCGCGCTGTTCCTGTTTGAAATCACCCAGGAACTCGCGCCGCTGGCCCAGGCCCAGGGCACCGCCCTGCGCACCGAAGGCGAGGACGTGACTTTTGAGGGCGACCCTGACCGCCTGAAACAGGTCCTGATTAATCTGGTGAGCAACGCCCTGAAGGCCGGTGCCCAGACGATTACCCTGCGCAGCGCCCGCCTGGGCGACGAGGTGCGCCTGAGCGTGCAGGACGACGGCCCCGGGATTCCCGCTGACCAGCTTGAGCGCCTCTTTGACCGCTTTTACCGCCTGGAAGACAGCCGCAGCCGCGACCAGGGCGGCGCCGGCCTGGGCCTGAGCATTGCCCGGGGCATCGTGGACGCCCACGGCGGCCGCATCTGGCTGGAGAGCGAGGTGGGCGCTGGCACCACCGCCCACGTGCAGCTGCCCATCGGCAACGTGCCGGAGCTGGGGGAAGAGGACGTGCCGTAGGGGGCAGATGGTCAATGGCGAATGGCCGATGGCCAAAGGCAGTTGAGCCATCTGCTCTTCGCCATCGGCCATCCGCCTTTCTTACCCCAGCATCAGCGCGTGGAATTCCTCCATGATGCTCTCGGCGTCGGCGGTGGTGCGGGCCACGACGAAAATGGTGTCTTCGCCGGCGATGGTGCCCACGATGTCGTCGCGGCGCACGCGGTCGAGCAGCAGGGCCACGCCGCTGGCATGGCCTTCGGCGGTGCGGATCACCAGCATGTTCTCGCCCCGGTCCACATCGTGCACGAAGTTCTGAAAGAGGCGGGCGAGTTCTTCCTCGGCGCCGGTGTGGCCTGCGGTCTGGGCCAGGGCGTAGCGGTGGCGGCCCTTGCCCACCGGCAGGCGCACCAGCCGCAGCTCGTTGATGTCGCGGCTGACGGTGGCCTGGGTGACCCGGATGCCCTCGGCGCGCAGGCGCTCCACCAGTTCGCCCTGCGTGCTCACGCTTTCGCGCGCGATGATGTCCTGAATGCGTTTCTGCCGCTGGTCCTTGCTGAGCGCCCCTGCCATTGCTCACATGCTATGAATATTCACGTCTTTATGCAATCGGGGCCTGGGGTGTGGGGGGCGGCAGGAGGCGGGCGGCTTCCGTCAGCAGTTCCTCGGCCACTGCACGCTTGCTCATGCGGGGCCACGCGTCATGGGTGCCGTCGGGGCGCACCAGGGTCACCTCGTTGTCGTCGCCGCCAAAGGCCGTGCCCGCCTGGGTGGGGTAATTCAGCAGGATGAAGTCGGCGTTCTTGCGCGCCGCTTTCTGGGCCGCGCGCTCCACGCCCGCGTGCGTTTCCATCGCAAAGCCCACCAGCACCCGCCCGCCCTTGTTCTGCCCCAACTCGGCCAGAATGTCCGGGTTGGGCGTGAGGTGAAGGGTCACGTCGCCCGCCACCTTGGCCTGCTTTTCCCCGCTGGGGGCGGCGGCGCGGTAGTCGGCCACGGCGGCCGTCATGACGACGAGGTCGGCGTTCTGGGCGGCCTGCAGCACCGCCCCCCGCAATTCCAGCGCCGATTCGATGCGCACCACCGTCAGGCCCTGGGGGTTGGGGAGGTTCACCGGGCCAGTCACCAGCGTCACCTGGGCCCCCCGGTCCCGGGCGGCCTCGGCCACGGCAAAGCCCATCTTGCCGCTGCTGGGGTTGCTGATAAAGCGTACGGGGTCGAGGTATTCGCGGGTGGGACCAGCGGAGACGACCACGCGGCGGCCCGCGAGGTCGTGGGTCGAGGGGTCGAGGGGTCGAGGGGTCGAGGCAGACTCTCTCGACCCTTCGACCTCTCGACTTCTCGACGGCTGCGCCTGCCCCACCAAGTCCATCACCGCCGCCGCAATATCTTCCGGCTCGCTCATGCGTCCCACGCCGGTCCCCTCGCCGCGTGTGCCAAAGGCGCCCACCTCGGGGCCCAGGAAGCTGTGGCCCCAGGCGCGCAGCTGCCCGGCATTGGCCTGCACGGCCGGGTGGGTCCACATCGCCTCGTTCATGGCGGGCACCCAGAGGATGGGCGCGCGCACGCTGAGCAGCGTTGCCAGGGCCAGGTCGTTCGCGTGGCCATGCGCGGCCCCCGCCAGCAGTTCGGCCGAGGCGCCCACCACCACCGCCGCGTCCACCTTGGCGTACCCCAGGTGCAGGGCGTCGGGCCGGGGCTCAAACCAGTGCTCGTCGGTGCCCACCGGGCCGTCGGCGGCGGTGCTCAGCGACAGTTCCGTGATGAAGTGCAGCGCGGCGCGCGTGGCGATCACCCGCACCTGCGCGCCCTGTTCCCGCAGCCGCCGCAGCACCGAGGGCGCCTTGACAGCGGCCATAGAGCCCCCCACGATGACCAGCACGGTTGGCTTGGCGTCTTTGCTCACAGGGGAGAGTGTAGCGGGAAGGGGGGAAAGGCCATGAGCCATGGGCTTTGGGCCATGAGGGAAAGGCCCATCAGCAACAGCAGGGGCGTGACGTATTCCCCCTGCCTTTGCCTTTTCCCCAGAGCTCATGGCTCATGGCCCATGGCCCAAAGCCCTTTTACCCTTCGCGCTGGCCGGTCACCCAGTAGCGCACGCGCTCGGCAATGTTCTCCATGTGGTCGCCCACGCGCTCCAGGCTGCGGCCCACCCGCATCAGCATCAGGGCCTTGGAGATGTTGCGGGGGTCTTCGAGCATGTACGTCACCAGTTCGCGCTGGATCTGCTCGTACAGGTCGTCCACCTCGTCGTCCATCTGCACGGTGGCCTCGGCGCGGGTCACGTCGCGGTCGGCAATGGCGGTGCGCAGGTTCTGGCTCATCTCGCCCAGGCGGTCGAGCATGCGGGCCAGGTTCACGTAGCGCTTCAGGGCCGGGGCCTGGGCCAGCTCGGCGCCGTCTTCGGCCACGTGCACCACGTAGTCGCCCATGCGCTCAATGTCACTGAGGCTTTTGAGGATCAGGGCCACCATGCGCAGGTCGCGCGCCACCGGCTGGTGCAGGGCGATAATCCGCAGGCATTCGGCCTCAATCTGGGCCTCCTGGGCGTCCACCTCGCGGTCCAGGGCCTTGACTTCAGCGAGACGCTCCACGTTTTCGCGCAGCAGCACGTCGCCCGCCACGGGCAACATGCGCTCAACGGTACCAAGCATATTCAGGGCGCCGTTCAGGACGGCGCGCAGATCGTTTTCCAGGGCTTCACGCATGGGAACTCCTCGGGAGGGGGCGGGGCAGCGGGGCCCGGGGGCCCCTGGCGCCTTTATGAGAGCGAAGCTAGCACCCGGGCGCCGGGCGGGGTGTCAGGGCGGTGTCAGCCACCCCCCATTACAACCCGCCCACCCCAGGCAACGTAAAGCAAAAAGCGTTGGCCTCGGCGCGGCGCTCGGCCCAGGCCTGCCCACCCCAGCCGTGCACAATCGAGCGCACGATGTAGAGCCCCATTCCACTGCCCTGCCCGGTGGCGCTGGGCCCGCGCGTGTGGGCCCCAAACAGACTCTCGGCGTCCAGGATCGGCTCGCCCCGGTCCAGCACGCTGACCTCCACCCAGGTGCCACGTTCAAAGGTCAGCACCTCAATGGGCTGGCCGGGCGGGCCGTACTTCAGGGCGTTTTCAATCAGGTTCAGCAGCACCTGCAGCAGTTTGTCGGGGTCGGCGCGCACCAGGAAGTCCTGCCCAAAGCGCAGGCTGGCCCGCCGGGTGTTCAGTTCGGCCGAGAGAAGGCGTTCGGCGCGGGCAAAAGCTTCGGTCAGCGGCAGGGTGCGCGCCCGGGTGGGCCGGAAGCCCACCGCGAGGTCTTCGACCAGCCGGGCCAGCCGCTCGGTTTCCTGTAGGCCCTGGCGCACGAAATTCTGCGACAGGTCGCGCGGCATGTCGTATTCCAGGGCTTCAAGCACCCCGCGCAGGGCGGCCACAGGCGTGCGGAACTCGTGGGACAGCACGGCGGTGGCCTCGCGCAGCTCGGCCTCACGGCGGCGGTGGTCGGTCACGTCCTCCACGATCAGGGCGCCGCACTCGCCGTCGCGGCTGGCCTGGCAGCGCAGGGTGCGGCCCGAGACCTCCAGTTCCAGTTCGCCGCCGCGTTCCAGCAGGGTTTCCAGGGTGTGGCGCCGCACCACCTCCAGCACCGGGCGGCCCTGGGCACGTTCCTGGGGCACCCCCCACAGGCGCGAAGCCGCGGCGTTCACCCGGGTCACCAGCCCTGCCCGGGTCAGCAGCACCGCCTGGGGCAGCGCGTCCATCCAGCGGTCACTGGGCGGGGCGGCTGGGGCGCTGCCTGGACCGGGGGCCGGGCCAGAGTCAGTGCCGGTCATGGGGCCTCCGTCCAGGGGCGCATGCGGTAGCCCTTGCCGCGCACCGTTTCCAGAAAGCCGGGCTTGCTGGGGTCATCCCCCAGGTGGGCGCGCAGCTGCGTGATGTGCTGGTCTACCGTGCGCTCGCCGCCCAGAAAGTCGGCGCCCCACACGCGGTCAAGCAGCTCCGTGCGCGAATAGACCCGGCCCACGTGCTGCGTGAGAAAGGCCAGCAGGTCAAATTCGCGCCGCGTGAGGTTCAGGCGTTTGCCCCCCACGCGGGCCTCGGCGGCGCCCACATCCACGCTGAGGGGGCCGTTGGTCATCAGGGGCGGCACCTCGGGCTGGGTGCGGCGCAGCAGGGCGCGCACCCGGGCCACCAGTTCAGCCGCCGAGAAGGGCTTGGTCAGGTAGTCGTCGGCGCCGGATTCCAGGCCCTCCACCCGCTCGGCCTCGGCGGCCCGGGCGGTGAGCATCAGCACCGGGAGCTTGCGCAGTTCGGTGTTGCCGCGCACCCGGCGCAGAAAGCTCAGGCCGCTCTCGCCCGGCAGCATCCAGTCCAGCACCAGGGCGTCGGCACCCACCAGGGCGCCCTCGGCCCCTGCCACCGAATCCAGGGCCGTGACCCGCAGCCCAGCCCGCTCCAGGTGGAAGCGCAGGACATCGCGCACCGTTCCCTCGTCCTCGATGACAACGACGTGGCTCATTGGTTTCCATTCTGACGGGCAACGTCAGGCGGATGTCAGGGGGGCAGAGGGTCTAAGGGTCTAAGAGGCAAAGGGTCTAAGGGGCAGCGGGGGGCGTTAACAGGGGGAGGGTCGAGGGGTCGAGGCGTCCAGGGGCCGAGAGCAAGCGGAGCTGATCGCCTGCGACACCGACGATGACGACGGGCAAGAAGGCGAGGGGGCGGGAGTAAAGAGCCGCTGGGCGCCAGAGTGGAGCCTCTGCTTTTCTTGACCCCTCGACCAGAGGGCGGCCCCACCCCACCCGGCGCGCCCTGTACCTCGCCCCCTTCGCCCCCCGTCCCCCTCGCCCGGCCTCCTGTCCTTCCCGGCCTGCCCCCCGGTGCGTTACGCTGCTCTGGCCAAGCGCAGCCTCCACGGGCCGCGCGGCCGTGGCCGGGACCGCAGCGACATCCCTCTCCAGGTGGTTCTGTGAGACGCCCCCCGGCACGCAAGGAGCCATATGCGGAAGTACTACACCTCGGAATCGGTGTCCGAAGGGCACCCCGACAAGCTGGCCGACTTTATCTCGGACAGCATTCTCGACGAGTTCCTGCGCCAGGAACCCGAAAGCCGCGTGGCGGTCGAAACGCTGCTGACCACCGGCATGGCCGTGGTGGCGGGTGAAGTGACCGCCAAGACGGCGCGGGTGGACGTGCAGAAAACCGTGCGTGACGCCGTGATGAAGGTGGGCTACACCCGCGCGAACTACGGCTTTGACGCCGAGTACAGCGCGGTGCTGGTCAGCCTGCACGAGCAGAGCCCGGAAATTGCCGGCGGCGTGAACCACAGTGAAGAGTGGCGCGGCATGTCTGAAGAGGAGCGCGCCCGCCCCGAGAATGCCGCCTCCGAGGTGGGGGCCGGCGACCAGGGCCTGATGTTCGGCTACGCCACCGATGAAACGCCCGAGCTGATGCCGCTGCCGATCTCGCTCGCGCACCGCCTGACGCGGCGCCTGGCCGAGCTGCGCAAGGCCGCCCAGGCCGCCCGCGAGGCCCAGCTGCGCGGCGAGGCGCTGTCGGAGGCGCAGACCCAGGCCCTGCACTTTGGCTACCTGCGCCCCGACGCCAAGGCCCAGGTGACTGTGGTGCGCGACGGCGAGCCGCACGAGGCCACCGAGACCCTGGTGGACACCGTGGTGATCAGCACCCAGCACCACGAGGACGTGACCCAGGCGCAGATTCGCGCCGACCTGATTGAGCACGTGGTCCGCGCCGTGATTCCGGCTGAGCTGCTGACCGATGAAACCAAGTATTTCATCAACCCGTCCGGTCGCTTTGTGATCGGCGGGCCTCACGGCGACACCGGCCTGACTGGGCGCAAGATCATCGTGGACACCTATGGCGGCGCGGTGCCGCACGGCGGCGGGGCCTTTTCGGGCAAGGACCCCACGAAGGTGGACCGCTCCGGGGCGTACTACGCCCGCTTTATCGCCAAGAACATCGTGGCCGCCGGGCTGGCCCGCCGCGCGCTGGTGGAGGTGGCCTACGCCATCGGCCGCGCCGCGCCCGTGAGCCTGCGCGTGGACACCTACGGCACCGGCACCGTCAGCGATGAGAAACTCGCGGCCCTGGTGCGCGCCCACTTTGACGCCCGCCCCCAGGCGATCATTGCCGAACTGGGCCTGCGCCGCCCCATCTACGCCCAGACCGCCGCGTATGGGCACTTTGGCCGCCCGGAATTCCCCTGGGAAAGCACCCACAAGGCCGAGGCCCTGAAGGTCGCTGCGCAGGGCTAAGGAGGGGGCAGAGGGGGGACAGAGGCCGGGTGTCTCTGTCCCCCTCTCTGTCGGGGCTCAGGGCAGGCGGGGAACGTCCAGCGCCTTGACTTTGCCCGCCGCGTCGAAGGTGACCGTGGCCTCGAAGGGAATGTTGCGGTACCGCCACGCGGACTGGCGCAGTAGTTCAGCGCGGCGGCCAAAACTGGCGTCGGGGAAGCCGAAGCGCCAGGCGTACTGCCAGCGGGTCATGCCCAGCACAGTCTGCAGTTCACCCCTGGGCACTGCCGCCGAAGGGGCCGCAAGGCTGAACACGCGCTCCACTGCCCAGGTATCCGGCAAGAGGATGGGTGTCAGGTCGCCGCACTGGCCTTCACCCGGCGTGCGGCTGAGCTGGTCCAGGGTGCGGCTCAGGGTGGCTGGGTCATCGTCCACCCCGGTCAGCGAGAAGGTCCCGGTGGCCTGAAGCGGCCGGGTTTCGATCAGGGCCACCAGCGGGGTCAGGGCCAGGACGTCGGCGCCTCGGCCTGCATCGCTGGCCCAGCCGCCCTGGGCGTTCAGGGCCAGCGGGCGTCCCAGCCGCGCCAGCGTCACCAGTTTGAGCGGCGTGTCGAACCCGGCCCCCAGCCCTATCGCCTGATCCGGCTGAGGCTCGCAGGTGGTGGACAGGCCGCCATAGGCCCAGACGGTTTTGCCCTCATAGCGGGTTTTCAGCGACAACAGGGCCGGATCCCGGATAAGTGGGGCCAGATCGGCAAAGGTGCCGTCTGGGGCTGGGGTGCCCAGCCGCACCACCTCGCCCAGGCCCGGCACGGTGAACACCGCCCGCCCCGGTTCCAGGCGCGTCAGGGTCAGGAGGCGACCAGTCAGGGCCGGGAAGGGGAGGGGGCGCCCCCTCTGCTGGTAGCGGCCACCGCCGCCCACGCGCAAAAAGCGGTTCCCTGCGCGAAGCGGCGTGGGTGCAGGCAGGCCGGGGTGGACCGCCAGCGGCAGGCCATAGGGCCCCTGAGGGCTGACCAGCTGCGCCACGGCGGGCGCTTGCAGGGTGGTCTGCACGGCCACAGGCACGCGGGTGGACGGGCCCACCCTCAGCGGCTGGCCGGGCACCAGCGTGGCCCAGGCCGGGGGCTGTCGCTGGGCGGTCCAGTGAAGCTTCAGCGGTGCGCGCAGTGGGGACAGGGCCCAGGCGCCCTGCGCGCCTCCCCGGGGCTCAAGGACCAGAGGAAAGCGGGCGCCTGTCCCTGGCGTCAGGTAGCCGTCGAACCAGTTCAGCGGCGCGGCGTGGGCGGCGTTGGCCAGGACGCTGCACAGCGCGGCGGCCAAGGCTCTGGGGGCTCTGCGCAGGGAGTTCATGCCCGAGGGTAAGCGCGGGCGGGGTGGCGGGGCGTCCGCCCAAAGAAGGGGTGGCGCTCAGCTGCGGGCGGCCTGCTCTGCTTCCCGTTCGGCGTACACGTCGGCGTGCTTGCGGCGCAGGGCGGCGGCGCTGGCGCGCGGCACCATCTCGCTGATGTCGCCGCCGTAGCTGGCGATTTCGCGCACCATCGAGGAACTGACAAAGCTCCAGCGGGTGGCGGCCATGATGAACACCGTTTCCACCTCGCCAATCTGCCGGTTCAAGTGCGCGATCTGCAGTTCGTACTCGTAGTCGCTCACCGCGCGCAGGCCACGGATGATGATGCCCTTTTTCTGCTGCGCCATGTAGTCCACCAGCAACCCGCCGAAGGTGTCCACGCTGACGTTGGGCAGGTGGGCAGTGGCCTCCCGCAGAATGGCGAGCCGCTCCTCCAGGGTGAACAGGTGACGGCCCTGCTTGCGCGCGTTGTGCATGACCGTGACGGTCACATGCTCGAAGATCTTCGCGGCGCGCGTGAGCACGTCCATGTGCCCGCTGGTGATGGGATCGAAGGAGCCGGGAAAGACGGCGTTCATTGCCCTGCCACCTTAACGGAATTTGGGGTGGGCAGGGCGCGGGCGGGCCGGGTCTAGAGGGTGAGGTCCAGCAGCACGGCCCGCACAGCCCGCCACAGGGCGGTGGGGTCACGGGTCTGTTCGGCGCGGGCCAGCAGCCGGTCCACCGCCTGGGCCACGCGCAGCGGCGACAGGTCCGGGCGCAGGTCCCGGATCACCGTCAGCAGCAGCGGGCGCGCGGCCGGGCCCAGCAGGGGCCCCGTGTCACTCAGGCCCGGCTGGCCTTTCCCACGGCCTGCAGCGCGCCCACCAGGGTGGCTAATTGCTCTTTGGCACAGGTCAGCTCGGGGCGGCCCCCCACCAGCTGCGGGCTCAGGTCCAGGCCAAAGCGGGCCAGGGCCGCCAGCGCGGCGAGGCGCTCCTCGGCGGGGCCGTGCCACTCGCGGCTGCTCAGGCAGTCGGCCAGGGTCTGCAGGGTGCGCCCGGGTAGCGCGCCCGTCTGGGCCACAAAGCCGGGCTGGGTGGGGGCCGGCTCGCCGGGTTCGGGGGTGCGGGTGACCACGATCACGCCAGCCACGCCGGTGTGGTCCGGAATCTGGGTCAGCAGGCGCTGCAGGTCGTTCAGGGCGGCTTCAAACTGGGTCTGGATCGTGTGGTTCATGGGGGTCTCCTTGGGGTATGGGGCACCTGCATCACAGCGGCGGCCAGTTCCATTCAGGGGCCAAGAGGCGGCCCCTCACTTCCACTTCCGCCGCTGTCTCTGACAGATACTCACTTCGTTCGCCCCGGAATGGTTGGGGGGGTCCCCCTTAACCGTTCCGGTTCTGCCCTTAAGGTGCAGCAGGGCCGGGGAAGAACCGGGGAAGGCATGGCTAAACCCCGGCCTGCACGAAGGCGTCGAAGGGCAATTCGGGCTCGGCGGCCAGTTCCTGGGCCAGCGTGCGGCAGTACTGGGCGTAGGTCTGCTGGGCGGCCGTGCGCTCGCCCAGGCCCAGCAGGGTGCGGGCCAGCCCCTGCCACGCGGCGGTGGCGAGCGGGTCCAGCACGGTGGCCTGCCGGTACAGGGGCAGCGCAGCGCGGGGCTCGCGGGCCCGCAGCCATTCGCCCAGGGTGAGGGCGGCCGTCAGGGCGTCGCCGCTGTACTCGGTGCGGCGCAGTTCGGCCCATTCGGTGTCCACCTCGGGCAGAAAAGGGCCTTGCAGCGTGGCAAAGGCGGCCTGCAGCGCTTCAGGGTCGCCGCCGTCCAGGGCGCGGCGCAGGGTGCTCACGTCCACCGCCAGAGCGAATTCGGGGGCCAGGCCGTAGCGGCCCCCCTCGAAGGGCAGGGGGTTGAAGGTGACCCCGGCGGGGCGACTGAGGGCCGCGCGCAGCTGCCGGGCGGCCACCTTGAAGTACTCCACATGCCGCCGCTCGGCCGAGCCGTCCCACAGGGCGTCTACCAGCTGGTCACGGGTGCTGGGGCCGTGCAGCGCGAGGTAGACCAGCAGTTCGCCGGACTTGCTGAGCGGCATGGGCACCGCCTCGCCGTCCACGCGGACCGCCAGCGCCCCGCAGGTGCGCACGCTCAGGGCCGGCCCGGCTGGAGCGGCGGCGGGCAGCGGCGTGGCCGGCTGCTGGGCCAGTTCGGCGCCCAGGGCGGCGTCCACCCCGGGCAGACCGCGCAGCAGGGCCGGCAGGGTGTGCAGGTCGCCCGGGAGCAGCGTGCCCTGGCGCTGGCGCACCGCCAGCCCGTACAGCCCGGCGCGGCGCACCGCTTCGTCGGACGCGGCCAGGGCCAGCACGCGCGCCAGCTGCGCCTCGGCGCGGGGCAGGTCGCCTTCCTCCAGCGCCAGCAGGGCCGCACTCTGCGCCCAGGCCGACTCGGCTTCGGGGCCGCCAGCCCCCAGGCACAGTTCGCCCCAGGCCAGGGCCTCGGCGGCGCCGCCGGGGTCGCCCGCGCGCAGGCGGACCTCGGCCAGTTTGGGCCACAGCCGGGGCGGCAGGGCCCCCAGCCCAAAGGCCGCGCAGCCTTCCAGCGCCGCCTGCACCTGCGCGGCCGAGCCCGCCCAGTCACCCTGCTCGAACAGCACCTCGCCCAGCGTTTCGTGCAGGAAGGGCGCCATCACGCTGCGTTCGCGCGCCGCCACCGGCAGGGCGGCGCGCAGCAGGCCCAGCGCCTCGCCCAGTCGGCCCTGGGTGCGCAGCAGGTCGGCCAGATCATTGTGCAGCACCAGCGAGCGCCCGGGCATGTCCAGCGCCGCGTAGACGTCCAGCGCCCGGCGCAGGGCGTGCTCGCAGGCCACTGGCTGGCCCAGGTAGCGGTAGGCGGCCTGTGCCACGGTCAGCGCCGCACCCAGTTCGCCCAGGGCGCGCCCCTGCTCGGCGTGGCGGGCGGCCTCCAGGGCGGTGTCCAGTCCCGCCTGCAACTGCCCCAGCGCCAGCTGCGCCGAAGCTTTCAGGCGCAGCAGCCGCGTGTGGTCAGGTTCAGCAGGACCCGCGCGCAGGCCTTCCTCGGCCCAGGCCAGTTGGTGCCCCGGCTGCCCGGCGCGCGCCGCCAGCACGCCCAGCGAGAACAGCAGGGCAGGCTCCGGGCTGTCATTCTCGGCGTACAGGGCGCGCAGCAGGGCCTCGCCGCGCGCCGCCTCGCCGGTTTCGAACAGGGCCTGCCCCAGCGCGCGGCGCAGCGTTCGGCTGGTCTCCGCCGGCCCCCCGCCGCCAGCGTGGCCGCCGTCGAGCACCTCGCGCACCAGCCGGAATTCCCAGCGGGCCTCGTAGACCGTCACCAGCTCCTCGGCCAGCTGCGCGGCCTGGGGGTGGTTCCCGGCGGCCCGCCAGTGGCGCAGCGCCCGCAGGCCATCGCCCGAGGCCTGGGCGTCCTGGGCGGCGCGGGCGTGCAGTTGCTGGGCCCGCCCGGGCTGCGCGGTCAGTTCGGCGTCCAGGGCGGCGTGCACCAGCGCCAGGGGCCGCCAGCTGCCCGCGCCCAGCGGGGTGAGGGGCACGCCCACGCGCCGCACCTCGCGCAGCCAGCCGGGGGGCAGGGCCAGGCCCAGCGCCTGGGCCGCGCCTTCGGACCACACGGGCAGCACCGCCGCTTCGGGCAGGGCCGCACGCACTGCGGCGGGCAGGGCGCGCAGCACGTCGCGCAGCAGGTCGGCGGGCGTGAGGTGCGGCGCGGCCCCCGAGGCCACCAGCGCCACGCCCACCGGCCAGCCTTCCAGGTGGGCGTGCAGCTCGGCGGCGGGCTCCGTGTGACCGTGGGCCTTGTGACCGCGCGCGCTCAGGTAGGCCTGGGTCTCCTCGGGGCTAAAGGCCAGTTCGGCGGCGCCCAGCAGCTGCGCGCCGCCCTGCGCGGCCCGCCGGGCCAGGCCCAGGGGCGGCTCGGCGCGCGCCGAGAGCAGCAGGCGGTGGCCTTCGGGCAGGGCGTCCAGCCACGCGTCCAGCCACTGCGCGCTGTCGGCACCCAGCACATCGGCGCCGTCCAGCACCACGTCCACGTTGGCGCTGGCTCCGGCCAGATCGTGGGCCAGGGCGCGGGCCGCGCCTTCGGGCGAGGCGCCCTGGGTGCGCGCCTGGGTCCAGTGCGGCAGCGCCAGCCCCGGCAGGGCCTGCTGCAGCGCCGCCGCCAGCGCCTCGCCCAGCGCCAGGGGTTCGGCGTCGGCCTCCCGCAGCGTCAGCCACGCCAGGGGGCGCGCGGCGCGGCGGGCGTGCTGGGCCAGCAGGGTGGTCTTGCCGTAGCCGCTGGGGGCCACCAGGGCCAGCAGGGCCACATCGGTCTCGGCGTGCAGGTGCACCAGCAGCCCGGCGCGCGGCAACTCGTGTTTCATGGGGCGGGGAATGGCGTGCTGCGGGGCAAACACGGTCGGGGCCTCCGGGGCAGGTCGGGAAGAAAGAGCAGGAAGCGGCTTCAGGTCAGTATAAGCCGCTTCTCATCTGGGCAGGGAACTGGGGGCCTTCACCGGTCTTCCCCGCTACCCCCTGCGGCCCCTTCCCCGGCGCTTCCCCGGCCGGCGGGCACACTCCTTCTCAAGCGGCGGCCCCCAGGGCCACAGCCGCACCCCCCCGCCGCAAGGCACAAGGAGAAAGAAGATGCAACACCTCATCAAGTCCGCCCTCGCCGCCGCCACCCTGACCCTCGCCCTGGCCTCCTGCGGCGCCGCCACCGTGCAAACCCCCGACGCCCAGCCCCAGGCCAGCGAGGCCCAGGGCCAGCCAACCGGCGCTGCCGAAGCCCCGGCGGCCCCCGCCGCTGGCCAGCTGCAGGCCGCCGCGCTGCCGGGCGAAGGGCCCAACATCCGCGTGCGGGTGGTCATTGACCGCGTGGTGGGCTTTGACACCGAGGACATCACCGGCGCTGACGAGTTCTACATGGGCGGCGACCTCGTGGTGAGCAAGCCCGACGGCAGCAAGAAGAACGTGCCCTTCCTGGTTGCCCCGCCCTTTGACATCAACGACCCCAGGGGCGGCGAGAGCCACGAGATCAGCTGGACGGTGCTGGACGAGGTGGTGCCCCCCGAATCCGACATCGTGGGCCAGCTGGTCGCCTACGACGAGGACGCTGGCAAGGACTGGGGCACGGTGGGCCCCAAGTTCATGGACGCCGCCAAGGCCACGGGCGACGCGCTGATTCAGACGGGGAACGCCAAGGCCGCTGTTGCGGCGGGCGCCCTGAACGCCGGCATGAAGGTGCTGGACGCGGCGATGTCCGCCGACAAGGACGACGTGCTGGGCCTGTTCGGCTTTGAAGGCACCACCTTCCGCTACGACACCCCGGGCGCCATTTACCGCTCCAAGCGCATCTACAAGACCAGCACCTGGGGCTGGAGCACCTGGAACTACTACGTCTACTACCACATGGAAGCGGAGCGCACCTACAGCGCGCCCACGCTGTAAGGCAGAGAGCGGTGGGGCGGGAGGCTTGAGGCTTCCCGCTCTTTCGTTGTGGGGATGGTGCCCGCGCCGCCGGCCCCATGAACCGCTGAGCAGCGGCCCATTCTCTGGGGCGTGACCCGGCTCCGGTCCGGTCCGGCAGGACTTGGCGGAAGGCCTTCAGCCCCGCTTACGCCTCCTCGGGTGCTGCCTCCTGTTCTTCCGGCAGGCGCTCATACAGGGTCAGGGTGTTGCTGCCGTACTCGCGCACCTCCTGCACGTAGCCTGGGTGCGCCGGCAGGCCCAGGCGGTCCGGGTGCTGGCACACCAGCAGGCCGCCGCTGCCCACCACGTCGCTCGCCAGCAGCTTCAGGGTCAGGGCCGGAATGTCGGCCTCGTAGGGCGGGTCACTGAACACGATGTCAAAGCGGCCCAGCCGGGGCAGCAGGCCCAGGGCGTCGCCCCGGAGAATCCGGGCGCGCAGGGCCAGGGCGCGGGCGTTGGCCTCCAGGGCCTTCACTGCGCGGGCGTCCTTTTCCACCAGCGTCACCGCGTAGCCCCGGCTGGCGGCCTCCAGGCCAATGGCGCCGCTGCCGCCGTGCAGGTCCAGGAAGGTCCCACCCGGCGCGCGCGCGGCGAGCAGGTCAAACAGGCTCTTGCGCACCCGCGCGCCACTGGGCCGGGCGCTGTCCGGCACCTGCAGCGCGCGGCCCTTGGCGGTGCCGCCCAGAATGCGCAGACTCATGAAAACGTCCTCACAGCCCCCAGGATACGGGGCCGCTCAGCCCAGGTAGGGCTGGGCCGCGTCAAAGCTCGCCAGGGCGTCCGGGGCCAGGGTCCAGTCGTCGCCGTCGCGCGCTGCCTGCCCGGCCTGCACCATGCGGTTCAGTTCAGCTTCCACACGCTGCTGCACGCGGCGCAGCGGCATGGCAGCTGCACCCTCCACGCCGCGCCAGGTCAGGAACGCGCGGTGAAAGGCGGGCAGGTGGTCCAGGCCCACCTGGGTTTCCAGGTGGCGCCAGCGCAGCGGGGCAGCGGTCATGTCTCCTTGCTTCGCACACTGCGGGGGGCCCCGTCATGAGAAGCCCCCAAAGCGGGGCCCGCCGCGCGGCAGGGCGCGTACAATGGCCGCATGACCGCCGACCCACCGGGCACCCCGGCCCCCATCCCGCCCGAACTGGCGCGGGCGCTGGAAGCGCTGGGCGGGCAGCTGGTGTGGCGCATGGGCAAGGACGAGGCCAGCGACGACGTGGTGGTGCGCCTGGGCTTCGCCTCGGCCACGCCGCGCTTTGCCCACCTGCCCCGGCTGCGCAGCGCCGCCGACGCCGAACTGCAGGCCGCCCTGGCGGAAAACCGTGTGGTGATTGAGTGGGTGGAGTGAGGCGGGCCGCTTGATCGTCGAAGCGGCGCAGGCCTTTACCGTGCCCTGGCCGGGCCCCCACGAGGCGGCGCTGGCCTTTGTACGTGACCCGGCGCGGGCCCTGGCCCATGTGCGCTTCCTGCGGGGGCTGCAGGCCGGGGAAGGCGAGGTGCGCGGCGAACTGGTGGTGCCGCTGCCGGGCCTGGGCAACGTGGACCTGCCGTTTTCCAGCGCCCTTCAGCTGACCCCGGCTGGGGCCGACCTGTGCCCGCAGCCTGTGGCGCACGAGCGGGCCTGGGTGGAGGTGGCCGGGCAGGCGCAGGTGCAGGGCGCCGAGGTGCAGTTTGCCTTTCAGTTCCGGGCCCACCTGCAGACCCCGGATGCCCAGGGCTGGGGCGGGGCCGCCTTTGAAAAGATGGTGCGGGCGGCGGCCGGGCGCACTCTGGAACGGGTGGCGCGCGAGTTACCTGCGGCACTGGCCCAGGCCGCAGTGGCAGCGCAGAACAGCTGATCCAGCGTCCGGGTGATTCGGATTCTCCAGAAAGGCCCTGGATGGTCCACGCCTGCCCGCCCAGCCACTCGTTCTTGCATCGGTTCAAAAAAGGCGCGCAGACGTGGCGCGGACTGGGTCTGAGCGTTTGTCCCAGCGAACCCAGGCCAGATCGCCCATGGAACCCTCTGGCTGTCCCTGATAGAACGCGCCTTATGGTCAATACCGCTGCGCTGGCCCCACCCGCCGTGCTGAACACTGCCCGGCTCCGCCTGGTGCCTATGGGACCAGAACACCTGGATGGCATGATGGAAGGCTTGCAGGACAGAGAATTTCAGCGGCTTACCGGTACCCACGAGCACTTCACCCGCCTGCAGGTTGCGCGCTTCCTGGAACAGATCACTGCGGCGACGGACCGGGCTGACTGGGCCATCCTGCGCGCGTCGGATGACCTGTATCTGGGCGAGGTCGTGCTGAACCAGCTGGACGCCCATAACTGCAGCATGAATTTCCGCATCGCTCTGAACAGTCCGGCCCAGGTGGGTCAAGGCTACGGCACCGAGGCCACCTGCGCCGTGGTGGCGTATGGCTTCGGGTTAGTGGGGCTGCGCCGCATCAGCCTGGGGGTGTACGCCTTCAACCCCCGCGCCCGGCGGGTGTACGAGAAGTGCGGATTTGTTCATGAGGGCACTGAGCGGAGCGCGCTGTACTGGCAAGGCGAGTGGGTGGACCAGCACCGCATGGCCATCCTGTCCACCGATCCCCGCCCACAGGCCACCGCGCCAAGCACAGCAGAGGCCCGCTGATGGGGTGCTCTAGGCTGGCCGCAGCCTGCAACCCCTCCAGGGAACCCAGGCCATGCTGATCACCCTGGTGAGGCACGGCCAGACCGCCCACAACGCCGCTGGCCGCTTTCAGGGCTGGGCGGATATCCCCCTGAACGACCTGGGGCGGGCCCAGGCGGCGGCGCTGGCGGGGCGGCTGGCGGCCCACCCCGTGCGCCCCACCCACCTGCTGAGCAGCGACCTGGGCCGGGCGCTGCAGACGGCCGCGCCGCTCGCCGGGGCCCTGGGCCTGCCCGTGCAAGCACGCACCGAACTGCGCGAAATTCACATCGGTGCCTGGGAGGGGCTGACCTTCGCAGAGATTGAAGCGCAGGACGCGGGGCGCTTCCGGCAGTGGCCCCAGGTGGCCGCGCCCCAGGGCGAATCGGTGGCCGACCTGACGCGCCGGGTGGGTGCGGCCCTGGCCGGGCTGGAGCTGCAGCCCACCGACCACGCCGTGGTGGTCACGCACGGCGTGGTGATCACCGCGCTGCTGTGCGAGTGGCTGGGCTGGGATTTCGGGGAAGCCTGGGCGGCGCGGCGTGGCCTGCACCACAACACGGCCCTCAGCAGCCTGCGCTGGGCAGGTGGGGCCGTGCAGTGCGAACCGCTGGCCTGCGCCGCCCATCTGGAGAGCCTAGCGATGGGGGCCGGTTGAGACAGCCTGCCGTTCACTATTGATACAGATGCTGTCCAGTTCTGGAACGCCGTCGCGTTTCCTGCTCTGCTGCGCGGCTCTGCGTGTCCTTCGGGTCGAAACATTTCGGCACGCAGGGGGGGATATTTCGGAAGCCGTCTAAACCAGCCCACCCGGCACTTCAGGGGCAGCCGAACAGGTCTCTCCCGCAGCTTTGCGCGCCTTACTGCGCCAAGAAGAGCCGTCGTCGGTGTCGTGTGACAGAGTACGCCGGAAGCCGGTGCACGGGACGAAAAAACCGCCGCCTCCAGACAGGGGCGGCGGCCGGCCTTGTTTGCCAGCTCAGGCGTGAATTTCGGGGAAGTCCAGCACGCGGGCGTCGCTCCACAGCCCTTCTAAGTCGTAGTACTCGCGGGCGTCCTTGGTCATGATGTGCACGACCACGCTGCCGCCAAAGGCCAGCAGCAGCCAGCGCTCGCTGGGGCCTTCCACGCTGGGGCGGGGCAGGCCGGCGGCCTGGGCCTTTTCGCGGATGTTCTCCTGCACGGCGTTGAGCTGCAGTCCCGCCGTGGCCGTGCAGATCACAAAGTATTCCAGGGTGCTGCTGACATCGGTCAGGTCCAGCACCACCACGTCTTCGGCGCGGCGTTCGCGGGCGGCGTCCACAATGGCGCGCAGTTGGTGCTGAATGGTGGGGTCTTGGGTCATGGGGTCTCCAGGGAAAGAAAGGGGATAGGGCGTGCTTAACGGGTCAGTGTACAGGCCAGGGGGCGGGCCCCGCCTTGAGGCTTCGCTGAGCCGCTCCCGGTCAGCGGGGGCAGGCGCCCCTAGGGCGCGGCCTTCAGGCCCACGAGGGCGGCCAGGGCGGTGCGGGCGTCCTGACCCAGGAACACCCCCACCTCGCCCGCCGACACCGGAAAGCGCTCGCCCTGCAAGCGGGGCAGGTTCAGGGCCTCGGCCAGCAGGTTGGCGTCCTGCACTGCCTCGCCGGTAAACACCTGACTGGCCTCCTTACTCTCGGGGGCCGGGCTGAGGGCCACTTCGGGGTAGCCCAGGGCGCGCAGGGCGCGGGCGAGCGGCTCGCCCAGCCCGGCCCCGCTGGCGTCCACCACGCGCACGCGGGCGCCCGGCTGGGCCTGGGCCGCCGGGGCGCCGCTCCACAGCGCCGCGAGCCGCTCGCGGCTCACCGCGAGGTTGAAGGTGCCGGGAATCTCGTCGGTGGGCAGAGTGGCAAAGCTCAGCTTCAGGCGGCCCAGGTAGGGGCGCAGCGCCGCCAGCAGGTTGGGATCGGCGTTGGTTTCCACGCCATTGCCAATGCCGCCCAGAATGGTGGGCAGCGCCGCGAGGCCCTGCGGAGATTTCAGGCGCGCGGCCAGCTGGGTCAGGGCCTGCTTCTGGTGGTCAATGCGGCCGTAGTCGTCCCCAAAGCCTTTGCGCACGCGCAGAAACAGCACGGCTTCCTCGCCCTGCAGGTGGTGGGGGCCGGGGGCCAGCTTCAGGTCCACGCCCGCCGCCTTGTCCACCCACTCAATCCCGCCTTCGGGCACCGTGACGTCCAGGCCGCCCAGGGCGTCTATCACCCGGGCCACGTAGTCGGTGCGCACGATCACGTACGAGTCCACCCGCTCACCGGTAATGGTTTCCACAGCGCGCGTGAGGGCTTCAGGACCGCCCGCGAAATACTGGCTGTTCACCTTCTGCTGGGCCACGGACTTGAAGCGGTCAAAGGGGCCCACGTTGGTGTCGCGTGGAATGTTCAGCACCCGCACCTGGTCACCGTCCACCTTCACCAGCATCACGGTGTCGGTGTTGGGGGGCTGCACCAGGCCGGTGCGCTGGTCCTGATTCTTGCAGGGCTGCTGGTAGTAGCAGTACACGATGTCGCGCCCGGCGATCAGCACCGTGAAGTGCGGCGCCTGCCCGCCGGCCACCGGCGCGGCCGACACCGGCCCGGCCCCGCTGAGCAGCGCAAAGGCCGCCAGCGACAGGGTAGACAGGGTCAGGCCAAAGGCCTGCAGCGCGCGCAGCCCGGCCAGGCGCGGTGGGGTGAGGGGCGGCGTCACGAATCCAGGCGCAGGGCGGGCGGGGGCGAATCGGGGGCTGCGCCGGCCTGGGCCACACACGGCAGCGCGTGGTAGGCCTGCAGGGTGCGCGGGTGCACTTGAATGCCGCGCCCCTGCAGGTAGGTCACTTTCGAGACGATGGCCCGTTCCAGCGCCGCACCCAGGTCCCGCAGCGCCAGTTCGCGGATGTCATGGTTCACGCCGCGCCCGGGTTCAGAGACGTCCGCGATATACACGCAGGCCGACACCGGATTGCCGCCGCGCGGGCCGGTGGTGTGGTCTTCCACGGCTTCCAGCACCACCCGGTCCTGGTAGCCCCAGCGCTCCAGCAGGGTGCGGGCCGCGCGGCCATGCAGCGCCAGCGGGTGCGCGGCGTCAATCTCGCATTCGGGGGGCGCGAGGCGCAGCAGTTCGCCGTCCGGCAGATCGCGGGCGATGTCATGCAGGATGCCCGCCGCGTAGGCGCGCATGTCGTCCAGGCCGTTGGCACGGGCAATCTGCGCGGCCAGTTCGGCCACGCGCAGCACGTGTTCGTAGCGCCGTGGCCTGACCATCAGGCGCACGCGCTCTTCCCAGCCGGTCCACGCCGCCACACCGGGGCGGGGTACGAGAAGCTGGGCGATCACGAAGGTCTGTGGCCGCTTCCCCACATCATGGGCAAGACTTTACACCGCGCGGGCCCTGCCGGGTTGACCACCGGGTCACTTTCTGATGGACACCGTCAGGGAAGGGGAGAAGAGAGTGAATGGGCTGGGCTGTACATGGGCGGCGGAAACGGCGTTTTTTCCGACAAACTCAGCATTGGGCAGCCGCGCCCAAAGCCCTCTGGCGGCAGTTACGCCGCGCTTCACGGTGCGGGGGGGGTGGGGGCGGGGCGGGCTTCGACCGTCAGGCGCACGCTCACCGTTTCCAGGGCCTGGGCCCCGGCGGGCACCGAGAGCTGCACGGGCACGGTGTACGTGCCGGCGCGGTAGGTCACGGTGCCCGAAACCTCGCGCAGACGCGCGAGCAGTTCGGGGGCGGCCACCACGCGCACGGTGCTGGGCTGCAGGCTGACCGCCACCACGCGCAGGGTGCGCGGCGGGGTGTTCAGCACCACCGGCACGGTCTTGACCGGCAGCTCGCCGGTGTCCAGGCGCCGCACCGTGACGGTCGAGGGCCGCACCGTGACCCCAGACACGGGCCGTCCGCTGCGGTCCAGGGCAATCAGGGCCACCTCCTGCTCGCCGCCCGCCGCCAGCGCCGCCGGACTGGTGACCAGCCGGGCCACCGTGCCCAGCACGCGCCCGGCGCCAGTCACGCTGGCCTCGGTGGGGGAGACCACGTAGCGCGGCACGCTGGATTCAGGGGGCGAGGTCACGCTGAGGGTGACCGGCAGGGTGCGCTGCACCTGGGTGTCCACGAAGCCCTGCACCCGGGTGGGGGTCAGGCGCTGCACGGCTGTGCCGGTGGGTGGGGTCACGGTCACGGGCTGGGTGAAGCTGCCCTCGGGAATGCCGGTCACGTCCACCACGGCCTCCACACTGCCCGGGTCCAGTTCCCGCAGGCGCTCCGGGCGCCCGGAGAGAATCACCCGCACCGAGGCCGGGCTGAGGTTGCTGGTGGCGCGTTTCTCCTCGCCGCTGCCGGTGGTGTCGCGCACCGTCACCGGCACGTCGAAGCCCTGGGTCACGTTGGCGCGGCGGTCGGCGGTGGCCACGAACCACAGGGTCAGCGACACGCCCAGCGCCAGCAGCTTGGGCCCCAGGTTGTGGGTAAAGCGCGCCCAGGCGTAGCGCGGGCTGAGCCAGCGCCGCAGCCGGGCCAGCCGGGGCGCGCTCACCGGGCCTCCGGGGCCGTGGGGGCGGGGCCCTCTAGGTCGGGCAGGCGGTCGTAGACCAGCGCGCGCAGCTGCTCGCGCAGTTCGGTGCCGTTCAGGTCCGGGCCCAGGCGCCCGCCCAGCGCGAGGCGCATGCTGCCGCGTTCCTCGCTGACCACCAGCACCACGGCGTCGGTGAGTTCCGACAGGCCAATGGCGGCGCGGTGGCGGGTGCCGTAGCGGCGGTAGGTGCCGTCGCTGCTCTGGAGCGGAAACAGGCAGCCAGCCGCAATGACGCGCGAGCCCTGTACGATCACACCGCCGTCGTGCAGCGGGGCGTTGCGGGCAAACAGGGCCTCCAGGAACGGGACGCTCACCAGGGCGTCCAGCGGCACCCCGGTGGCGGCGTACTCGCCCAGCGGGGTGCGGCGCTCAATGGCGATCAGGGCGCCGGTTTTGCGCTCGGCGAGGCGCTCCATGGCGCGCGCGAGGTCCTGCAGCGCGGCGCCGCCCGCCCCGGCCCCGGCGCCCCGGGGGCGGCCCACCCGTTCCAGGGCCGCGCGCAGTTCGGGTTGAAACAGCACGATCAGGGCGAAGATCCCCACGGTCCCCGCCCGCCCCAGCAGGTAGCCCAGGGTGGTGAGGTTCAGGAGCTGCGCCGCCACCCACACCCCGGCGAACACCAGAATGCCGCGCACCACGTTCACCGCCCGCGTGCCCGCCACCAGCAGGTAACCCTGGTAGATCAGAAACGCAACCAGGGCGATGTCCAGGATGTCCCGGACACTTACCTGACCAAGCGGGGTGGACAGCAACGGAAGGGGGCGCTCCTTTCAGGATAAAGAGGGGCGGAAAAGGCCGGGCGTTTGCGCGCCCACTATACGGCCTGAAGCGGGGCCGCCGCCGCAGACAACGGACGGCTGGGGGCCGTATGTGCGCCCTCATGGAGACTTCCTCAAGGTCTCCCGCCGCCGGCTTCATGCTGAAATGACGGCAACAGGAGGTCACCCATGAAGATTCGCTTTCTTGGCCACAGCGCCTTTTTGCTGGAAACCCCCGAGCACCGCCTGCTGCTGGACCCCTTTCTGAGCGGCAATCCCCAGGCCAGCCTGAGTGTGGAAGAAGCCCTGGCCCTGAAGCCCAGCGCCGTGCTGATCAGCCACGCGCACGGCGACCACTGGGGCGACGCGCTG
Source organism: Deinococcus aquaedulcis (assembly GCF_019693445.1). Lineage (NCBI taxonomy): Bacteria > Thermotogati > Deinococcota > Deinococci > Deinococcales > Deinococcaceae > Deinococcus > Deinococcus aquaedulcis. Next base: position 29,920 of record NZ_JAHRBL010000011.1, read on the forward strand.
GCCTTTGCCAAGGGAGGAGTGCCGCTGATCGCCACTGCTGAAATTGGGGGGTACGCCATGAAACACGGCGCTGCCAACGTGGTTGCCATGAACATTGGCGGTACCTACCGCGCCGACTGGGGCAGCGTGTACCTGACCCCGGCGTGGCACAGCTCCTCCTTTCCAGACGGCACCTACGGCGGGATGCCCACCGGCCTGGTGATCGAACTGGGCGGGCGGCGCGTCTACTTTGCCGGCGACACCAGTCTCTTTTCCGACATGCGCCTGATTGGCGACCGCGAACTGGACGCCGCGCTGCTGCCCATTGGCGACCATTTCACGATGGGCCCAGAAGAAGCGGCGCGCGCCCTGGAACTGCTGCGCCCCCGGGTGGCCGTTCCCATGCACTACGGCACCTTTCCCGTGCTGACAGGGGACCCGGCCGTGTTCGCCCGCGAGGGCCAGGCACGCGGCGCCGAGGTGCGGGTGCTGGCACCGGGCGAAGCGACGGACCTGTAAAACTGGGCTGTTCCCTTTGCTCTATCAGTGCCAAGTACGGACGTGTTCGAGTGTTCCCGGGCATCACGAATCGCCTGACCAGCCATCTCTCGCGCTGCAGCCGAGCCGCTGTGGACCGTTTGATTACCATTTCAGCACGCTGGATTCGCCTTTCCAGAACAACCAGCGGTGCTCTTCTTTGTGGTCGCCGTTGCCGATGGTGTGCGCATCCTGCCCCTGGCCGAGGGCCAACTGGTGGAGCGTCCCTGCATACGTTCCGACCCAGAGCCGCTGCTCGTCAGGAGAGAGGGCCATGCCGCTGATGGTTCCCCCCAGGTAGTGCCGCCAGAGCGCCTGACCCTGCCAGTCGTACGCGCGCAGGTAACCGTGCGCGTCACCCAGAATCACGCCGCCGCTGAAACTGACCCCCCCATACACTCTCATGGCCGGATCGATCAGGCGCACTCCCGGGTCCGATCCGGGTTCTTGGTACGGCGCAATGTTCACACTTGCAGGGTCAGTGACGTTAACCGCGATTGAGACGCCATTGTAGAAATGGCAGCTGTTGGACAAGAGCAGGCTGTCGTTGGTCGAGAAGAGGCAGAAGTGAGGGTACTCCGATTGCGGACCGATGCGGCCAAGCCGTGTGCCGTCTGCGCCAAACAGGAGGTGGTCGCTCGACTGGGAGCCGGCACAGATCAGGCGGTTGTCGTGAGACAGGTCGGCGTTTTCCATGTCGATCAGGCCCGTCAGGCCCTCGTCGCCGTCACCGTCGGCGACGGGCAGAAGGCGGACGGCCGTCTGCGGGGTAAGGAGATCAATGCCAGCGGCGCTGACCACCAGCGCGGCGTCGCCGGCATTGAAGGGAAACAGGTGGGTGATGCCGGCCGCTGGGTCAGTGGCGTAGGGCAGGGTGTTCAGGATAGGCCCGTTCCACCCGTCACGCAGGGTGATGGCCAATGGATCCGCAACCGCAATGACCGTGCCCCGTTTGGCCTTGCCGACCGCAAGCCATTCCCTGGACAGCGGCTGACACATGCCGTCCTGCAGCAAGTAGGCCTGGCGCGGCTCGTAGGGCGCACCCACCATAAAGACCAGGCGGTCGTTGTCCAGGGCCACCAGCTGTCCGACGTACTGTCCGCGTTCATGGGCGAGCTGGGCAAACGGCGCGAACGAAGGCGGCAGCTGCTCGCGCAGCGCGCTGGTTGTGCCGTGCAGGTTCGCTTCACGGAGCCGTTCAAGCACCTGTGGCGCGAAGTCCTGCCGGTCGTCCTGGGCGTCAGGCCCCTGCCATGCCTCCCAGCCATGAACATCGGCGAAGGCCAGCATGTCGTTGATGGCCTTCGCGTACGTTGCCCCTCGCTCGTTCCATTGGTTCTGCCAGTCCATCCAGGTCCTCCTGCGTGGTGCCCAAAGATAGAGTGGTGCCGCCCAGGAAGCACCTTGCTGGTACTCGGAGACCTGCCGAGCTTGTGACACACCTTCTGCAGGATGCTGCGGCCTTCTGATTCACGGCATGTCGCGTTCGGCTCCGCGTCTCTCGCTCGTCATGAAGCGTTCCAGCAGCTGAACTGACAGCCCAATGCGGACGTCACCTCACCCTGTGCAAAAACGGTTCAGGTCTGAGCGGCCTGGCAAAGCTGCCCCGCAGAGCGGAAGCTGGGCGCGCTGGCGGGGTCGGCACACTCCCGGTTTGGGGGCGTTCCAGACGGCCGTCCGTGTGAAGTGGCTTCCGAAAACGTTCGGAAACCATGACCGGCGTTTCTGGCCCAGAGGGCTTCGCGGAGTAGCGAAGCCAAGCGGGGAGAAGGCCGCTGCCGGGGAGTGCCTGGCCGTCCGTAGAAACAGGTGGGGTCGCAGGTGCTGTCACCTGCGGCCCCCGTCACGCTTGGCTTTACCCTTCGCGGCCCACCGGCTGGCGCGCTTCCACATCGGCCTCTCCGGGCACCCGGGTCTGGTTGGGGGTGGGATCGGGGAATTCGGGGTTGGCCTTGCGGCCCGCGTCATGTGGCCACACGCGGGCGTCCACATGAATTTCGGTGGGGGGGCGCAACTTAACCCGGGTGGTGCGCGCGGGCAGGCCCATCGCAATCCCGTGCGGCGGAATATCCCCGCGCAGCAGGGCGTGGGTGGCCAGCATGGCGTCGTCGCTCACCACGCTGCCCGCCAGCACCGTGGAGTGGTACGTGATGCGCGCGCCGCGTCCAATCACCGTCTTGCGCAGGGTGACGTCGGGGCCGTCCAGCACACTGTGGGTGTGGCTGTAGATGTTCACATAATCGCTGACCGAGGCGTTATCGTGCAGCTCAATGCCGCCGATGTCGTCCAGCAGCACGTGGCGGTGAACGACCACGTCGTGGCCCACCTCCATGTTGTAGCCCACGCTGAATTCCACGTTCTGCCAGCATTTGAAGTTGCGCCCCACGCGCTTGAAGATGTGGCCCGCCAGCGCCCGGCGAATCGGAATGCCCAGCACCGGGTTCTGGCCCACCGGGGTCTGGTCCAGCGATTTCCACAGCCACAGCAGCGGCTTAACCCGCGCAAACTGCTCGGCGTCAGTGGCCATGTAGTATTCGGCCTCGAACGTGACGTTACGCGCGTCCAGGCTCAGGGCAGCCAGCGGGGCGTCCGAGCGCAGCTGGGCGTAGGAGCGGCCATACATCACTTCAGCCAGAATGTCGCGGGCCAGGTCATACCGGTCGGTGGCCGGATCTGAGAGGCGCGCGTCCAGGTCGCGCACGAATTCACCGAATGTCGCCTGCGCGTCCGGTCCGATTTCCACTGGCTTGAGCCACGTCACCTGCCCACTCTACTCCCTACAGTGAAAAACAAAGTGGGATGGTGCGCCGGGACGTGCAGACGAGTGGTGGGGCGCTCACCGCTTGGGGGCCGCCTGCTGGGATCGCCACCAAGGAGCAGAACTGTTCCATTGAGAGTGCTACGTCTGGGAAAGCTCCCACTCTGGAACGCCGCCATAGAGCATGCCCCGGCCGCCAATCTCATCGGTCAGCCGTACCAGTGCGTCCCACTCCGCCTTGTGCTGAAGCAGGTAAACGAAGGGCGCGAGATCGGTCCGCACGCGCATCAGTGCCTCTTTCCACTCGCGCAAAAAGTGGCCGCGATCCACCAGAAATTCGGCGGTGTGCTGCTTGCCGAATGGATCCCAGCACACCCGGACATGCAGGTTTTCCCCATCCAATTTCCCGGTCCAGTCTGAGTCAAAGCTCGACTGATCGTGCAAGGCCGTATGGCTTCCTTGTCCCTGGTGGATAGCGCTGAGAAAGGCAACGAGTTCTCCGATCCAAGTGCTGAAATCCTGATAGGCCAAGGGATGGAATTGGTGGTCAATAGCGACAATGACCGCCTCGGCCAGGAGCGGATAGGCCTGCGCGATCAACATTCCAAGATCTTCGGCGGGCTGCGGTTCGGCCAGAAACGCCGGGTTCAGCCGGGGGCAGCCTGCCTGAATCCAGAACATGCTTCACAGGGTAATGGCCATGGAATAGCCGCAGGGAGGGGTACCCGCTGAGGAAACCAGGCGCCCCTCGCCATAAAGTGCCCGAGGTTGTTGCCAGCTCTTACCGCCGGCCGTACCCGCCGCCGCCCATTTCCGGCGTGCTGGTGCTGCGGGCGTCGCCCCGGCCCGCGTCGCCGCGTCCAGGGGTCTGGGTGGGGGCGGTGGCGCCAAAGCCCTGCACGGGCGCGCTGCCGTAGCCGGCTGGGGCCGCCGCTGCCCCGCCTGCCTGCCCAATCGTGGGGTCATTCGCCAGTCGGGCAAATTCCTTGGCGTCCACCGCACGCTCCACGCCGGTATCGAAGGAAATCACGCGGCGGCGGTACAGGTTGGCCAGGAAGGCGTCCATGGTGACCATGCCCTCGCGCGCCCCGGTCTGCATGACACTGGTGATCTGGAAGGTCTTGCCCTCACGGATCAGCGCGCGCACGGCGGGATTGGCGATCAGGAGTTCGTAGGCCAGGATGCGGCCCTGGCCGTCCAGGCGCGGCAGCAGCTGCTGGGTCATGACCGCCACGAGGTTGTTCGCCAGCTGCACGCGAATCTGCTCCTGCTGCTCTTCGGGGAACACGTCCACGATACGGTCAATGGATTCCGGCGCGCTGTTCGTGTGCAGGGTGCCCATCACCAGGTGACCGGTTTCGGCGGCGGTCACGGCGGCCTTGATGGTCTCGTAGTCACGCATTTCGCCCACCAGAATCACGTCGGGGGCCTGGCGCAGCACGGCGCGCAGGGCGTCGTTGAAGCTCATGGTGTCGGCCCCCACCTCGCGCTGGTTGATGATGGACTGCTTGTGCGTGTGCATGAACTCGATGGGGTCTTCGATGGTCATGATGTGCAGCCGCTTGGTGGTGTTGATGTGGTCAATCATGGCCGCCAGGGTGGTGGACTTGCCCGAACCCGTGGGCCCGGTCACCAGCACCAGCCCGCGCGGCGCGTTCGAGATGTCCACCACGCTCTGGGGCAGGCCCATTTCCTGGGCGCTCTTGATCTTGGTGGGAATCAGGCGCAGCACGCCGCCCACGTTGCCGCGCTGCATAAAGGCGTTCACGCGGAAGCGCGCCTTTTCCCCCAGGGCAAACGAGAAGTCCAGTTCGCGCCGCTCTTCGAAGGTGCGCTGCTGCTTTTCGTTCATCATGGAGTACATCAGCTTGCGGGTGTCGGTGGGGCCCAGTTCGGAAAAGCCCTGGGCGTCGTACACCCCCTGCAGCTTGAACTGCGGCGAGAGCCCGACAGTGATGATCACGTCGGAGGCGCCTTTTTCGGCGGCAAAACGCAGAATATCGGTGATGTCGGCGGGCTGGGTCATGGGGGGCTACCTCGGGGTGGGGGAGAGGGGGCGGGAGCAGGGGGGCTCGGGGTTACTTGCTGGTTACTGCCAGCACTTCTTCCAGGGTGGTGATGCCGGCCAGGGCCTTGTCAATGCCGTCCTGGCGCAGCGTTTTCATGCCGCTTTGCTTGATGGCGACCTCGGTGATCTCGGTGGCGTTCTTGCCCGCGCCGATGGCCACGCGCAGCGGCTCGTCAATCACCATCAGTTCGTGAATGCCCATGCGGCCCTTGTAGCCAGTGCCGCCGCAGCGGTTGCAGCCCGCGCCGCGCATCAGCTGGGCGCCCATCAGGTCGCGCTCCGTAATGCCGAGGCGGCGCAGCACGTCGGGATCGGCGTTCGTGGGGGCCTTGCAGTCGTTGCAGACCTTGCGCACGAGGCGCTGGGCCACCACGCCCACCACGGCGGCGCCGATGTTGAAGTGCTCCACGCCCATTTCTTCCAGACGCACGATGGCGCCGGGGGCGTCGTTGGTGTGCAGCGTGGCCAGCACCAAGTGGCCCGTCAGCGCGGCTTCCACGGCGATCTTGGCCGTTTCGGTGTCGCGGATCTCGCCCACGAAAATGATGTCCGGGTCCTGACGCAGGAAGGCGCGCAGGGCGCGGGCGAAGGTCATGCCCGCCACGTTGTTCACCTGTGACTGGATGATGCCCGGAATCTCGTACTCCACCGGGTCCTCAATGGTCGTGGTGTTCTTCTCGGGCACCGCGATGCGCTTGAGGGTGGAAAAGGAGGTAAAGGATTTGCCCGAACCCGTGGGGCCAGTCACCAGGAAGATGCCGTTGGGCTTGTGGATGGTGTCCAGGTAGCGCTGGTAGTTGTGCTCGGAAAAGCCCAGCTGCTCGACCTCGGGGATGTTGCTGGCCTTTTGCAGCAGACGCATGACGGCCTTTTCGCCGTACACCGTGGGCAGGGTCGAGAGACGCAGGTCAAGGTCAATGGAGCCCTTCTTGAAGCGCACGCGGCCGTCCTGCGGAACGCGCCGCTCGGAGATGTCCAGACTGCCCAGAATCTTGATGCGCGCCAGGATGCTCTGGGCACTGCCCTTGGGCAGCGCGTTCTGCTCGCGCAAGATGCCGTCCACCCGGTAGCGCACGCGCAGGGCGGTTTCAGTGGGCTCAATGTGAATATCTGAGGCTTCCTGCAGCGCGGCCTCGCGGATGATGTTGTCCACCACGCGCACGACCGCGTTGTCGTCCAGGCCCGCCGAGATGTCCACGTCGTCGGCGCGCTTGCTTTCCTTCTCGCGCTTGTTGCTTTCCTGCACCAGTTTCTGGTTCAGGTCGGCCATGTCCTTGTTGCCGAAATAGCGCTCGATCAGGCGGATGATGTCCTTTTCCGCCATCACGGCCGGCACGATCTCGCGCCCCGTGATCAGCTTCAGGTCGTCCAGCGCGAACACGTTGCGCGGGTCTTTCATGGCGATCACCAGCGACTCGCCCTGCAGCCGGATAGGCACCACGCCGTAGCGCCGCGCGGTGGCTTCGGGGATCATCAGCGCCACTTTGGCGTCTGGTGGGTTCTGAACAGGATCAAGGAACTCGTAGCCCAGCTGCGCAGCCAGCGAGCGCGCCAGCATTTCTGGGCTCAGCTTGCCGGACTGCACCAGGGTGTCTTCCAGGCGCCCGCCCCCGGCGTTCTGCTTTTGCAGGGCGTTGTCAATCTCGTCGGCGCCTGCGAAGCCCAGTTCCACGATCACCTCGCCCAGCGCCTTGACGCGGCCCTCTCTGGCCTGCACCTGCAGCGCTTCACGCAGTTGCGCGCGCGACAGCGTGCCCTGCTGCACCATCTGCTCGCCCAGTCGCCCGCGCTGCGGATAGAAGCGCTCGATCAGCAGTTCCACGTCCGACGGCTTGGCCAGGATCAGGTTCACGGAGCGGCCAATAAGGGCTTCCAGGTCGTCGCGCTTGCGCGGGTCGCTGGTGACCACGGTCACGCCCGTATCGGTCTCGTCTACCGGTACAGCGGTCAGGCGCAGGGCGTCGGCACGCAGCATGGCGCCCAGCACGTCCTCGCTGGGCTGGAAGTCGCGGGGGTTGCGCAGGAACACGGTGCCGGCCTGCTCGGCCAGCACCTCGTACAGCTGATCTTCGGTGATCGCCTTCTGGGCAATCAGGGTGGCCCCCAGCGGCTCGCCGGTCTGCTGCTGGGCGTCCAGCGCCATCTGCAGCTGGGCGTCGGTGATCAGGCCGCGCGCAATCAGGCGCTGGCCCATCATGCCGCCGCCGCTGCCGCCCTCCTCGGCGGGCAATTCCGCCGAGAGGTTCAGTTCGGGGTAGTTGGTGGCAATGGCCCACATAATCTGGTCGCGCAGGGCCTGGTAGGGCTCAATGTTCAGGCCGCTGTCGTCTTCCAGCGCCTCAATGGCGTAGCTGGACAGCGGGTCCACAATCGCCACGCGCAGGGTGCCGCCGTCCAGGCCAAAGGGAAAGGCCTGCACGTTCAGCGCCGTTTGGGCGCGCACGGCGCTCAGGGCCGCCGGGTCCGGCGTGACCACCAGCAGGTTCACCAGCGGAATGCCCAGCGCCTCTTCAATGGCGCGGGCAATGCGCTTTTCGCCCACCAGCCCCGAATCAATCAGGATGTCGGCGAGGCGCCCACCCACCTCGGCGTGGCGCACCAGGGCCTTTTGCAGGTCCGAGTCGTTGACATACCCCTGCTCCAGCAGGATGGCGCCCAGGCGCCGGTCACCGATAGAAAGTGCCATTGTTCATCTCTCCTTGTGGCGCCGTCAGGGCCGCCAGTCGTGGCCGTAGCGTTTGAGCACCGCGCGTTCCAGCCGTCTGGCCACGCGGGTATGCGGTAAGGAATTGCTGGCCAGGGGCCGCACCAGAATGGTGTGCATGCCGCTCAGGTTGCCGCCCAGAACGTCGGTAAACACCTGATCGCCCACCATGCCCACCTGCTCGGGCCGCAATTTCAGGGCGCCGATGGCGCGGCGAAAGGCGCGGGGATTGGGCTTGCCCGCCAGCCCCACGCCCTGAAAGCCCAGATGCTCCAGCCAGTAGGTCGCGCGGCGATCCGTGGCGTTGCTCAGCAGGTACAGCCGGATGCCCGCCAGTTTCAGGTCGCGCGCCCAGCGCATAACCCCGGCGGCGCCGTCCTTCTCGTAGCTGCCGTAGGGCACCAGCGTGTTGTCCAGGTCCAGCAGCAGGCCGCGCAGGCCCCGCCGGGCCAGGAATTCGGGGGTAATCTCGGTGACGTGATCAATCACGTCCTGGGGGCGCAGCATGCTCATGCCTGGCCTCCCGGGGCCCGCTCTGGGCCGCGCTGGCCGATCACAGCCCACATGCGGCCGGTGCGCCCCGCGTCGCGGCGGTAGGAATAAAAGTCGGCCTCAGTGGAGCAGCGGCCACTGACCCAGAGATTGGCCGCCGGCACGCCGGCTTGACGCAGCACCTCGCCGTTCGCCCAGGCGAGGTCCAGGTGGGGGGTGCCGGCCCGGCGCGTCACGGCTCCGCCCAGGCCCGCCGCCTCAAAGTCGGCGGCCACGCCCTCGCCCACCGGGTAGGCGGCGGCGCCAATGCCGGGGCCCACGGCGGCGCGCAGGCGCTCCGGGCGGGCGCCCAGCGCGGTCATGGCCGCCACCGTGCGCGTCGCAATGCCGCCCAGGGTGCCCTTCCAGCCCGCGTGGGCCGCGCCCAGCACCCCGGCCTCCGGGTCTTCCAGCAGCAGCGGGTAGCAGTCGGCGGTGCCGATGGCCAGCAGGACCCCGGGGCGGTCGGTCACCAGCGCGTCGCCGGTCCAGTGGCCGCCCGTGCGGGCGTGGACCACCTCCACGCCGTGCACCTGCGTCAGGCGGGCCACCTGCGTGGGCTCAAAGCCCAGCGCCGCACACAGGCGCGAGCGGTTTTCGGCCACATGGGCAGGGTCGTCCTCGCGGTCATCCAGGTTCAGGCCGGCGTAGGGCGGGCGCGACACGCCCCCAGCACGCGTACTGAACGCATGCGGCGCAGTGAGGTGCGGCGCGTGAAGAAGCATCAGGCGTTCAGTATTCCGCGTCATGTCTCACCAGATTCTGACGGGGGGGGTGGGGGGGGTGGGTGAAGGTGGGCACTGAAGTCAGAGGGAGGGGAGAGGGTGATGGGCGCGCACCGCCCAGTTGCCCTTTTGCACCCGCTTCAGCGCGCCGCCCCCGGGGGCTGCTACAGTCCCCCGCATGACGGTCCAGATTGATCTTTCCGACAAAACGGCCCTGGTGATGGGCGTGGCCAACGCGCGCAGCCTGGGCTGGGCCATCGCCGAGCAGCTGCTCTCTGCAGGCTGCCGGGTGGGCTTCTCCTACCAGGGCGAGCGCCTGAAGGGCGAACTCGACAAGCTGCTGGCCGGCCGTGAAGGCGTGTGGAGCCAGCAGGCCGACGCCACGGTGGACGAGGATCTGGCCGCCCTGTTCGCCCGGGTGAAAGAGGAATTCGGGCACCTGGATTACCTCGTGCACTCCATCGCCTTTGCGCCGCGCACGGCGATGGACGGCCGCTTTCTGGACACCACCCCCGAGGACTGGAACACGGCCCTGAACGTCAGCGCCTACACGCTGGTTTCTACCGCCCGCCACGCTGAAGGACTGCTGCGCCCCGGCGCGAGCATCATCAGCCTCACCTATCACGCCTCGCAGCAGGTGGTGCCCAAGTACAACGTGATGGGTGTGGCCAAGGCTGCCCTGGAAGCTGCCACCCGTTACCTCGCCGCCGAGATGGGCGGCAGCGGCGTGCGCGTAAACACCATCAGCGCCGGGCCCATGCGCACCATTGCGGCGCGCTCCATTCCGGGCTTTGGCACCATGTACGAAAAAGCCGCCGCCAGCGCGCCCCTAGGCCGCAATGCCACGCCTGAAGAGGTGGGCAAGCTCGCCCTGTTCCTGCTCTCAGACCTGGGCAGCGGTGTGACCGGCCAGACGGTGTACGTGGACGCGGGCGCCAGCATCATGAGCATGAAACTGGAGCAGAACTGACGGGGGGCGCCCCCCGGCCCCGCTATGCTGCGGCCCATGCCGCTGACCCCACACGCCCTGCTGCTGCTGCACGCCCAGCGCGCCTTTCTGGACGGCCGGGCCGACGAGCGCGCCCTGGCCCGCGCCTGGGCCCACCAGACCCTGGCCGCGCGGGCCAATGGCTGGCTGGTGGCCGTGGTGCAGTGGGACGCGCCCCCCGGGGCCGACTGGACCACACTGTTCAAACCCTGGACCCTGCACCCGGATTTCCGGGTGGAACACGGCGACCTGCTGGTGCGCGCCGGGACCCCCGACGCCTTTGCGGATTCGGACCTGGGCGCCGCCCTGCACACCCGCGCGGTGCAGACCCTGCACCCCCTGGGCCTGCCGGACACCCCCGAATGGACCGCCACCCTGGCCGGGGCCCAGGCCCAGGGCTTTGTGGTGGCGCCCCTGAAGCCACTATGAATTGGGAGACCCCATGAACCTGGACCACACACTGGACCTGCTGGTGCGGCTGCTTGCCACCCCCAGCCCCACGGGCTTCACCGAGCAGGCCGTGGCCCTGCTGGACACCGAACTGCGCGCCCTGGGCGTGACCCCGGCCCGCACCCGCAAGGGCGCGCTGACCTGGGAGGTGCCGGGGACGCGGGAGGGCCACGTCACCTTCAGCGGCCATGTGGACACGCTGGGCGCCATGGTCAAGGAGATCAAGCCATCCGGGCGCCTGCGGTTGTGGGCCGTGGGCGGCTACGACTGGGCCACCGTGGAAGGCGAGGACGTGCGGGTGCACACCCAGGACGGCCGCGAGCTGACCGGCACCGTGGTCAACGTGCGCCAGAGCACCCATGTCCACGGCGCCGCCCTGCGCGAGCTGAAACGCGAGGCCGCCGTGATGGAGGTGCGCCTGGACGAGCGGGTGTTCAGCGCCGCCGACGTTCGGGCCCTGGGCGCCGCCGTGGGCGATTTCGTGAGCTTCGATGCCCGGCCCCGCGTGACCCCGGCCGGGTACGTGAAGGCCCGCCACCTGGACAACAAGGCGGCGGTGGCGGTGTTCGTGGGCGTGACCCGGGAACTGCTGGCCCACCCGGCGCCGGTCACGGCGGCCTTTCACATCACCACGTACGAAGAGGTGGGCCACGGCGCCGCCACCGGCATTCCGCCCCACACCGACGAACTGATCGCCGTGGACATGGCGGCCGTGGGCGAGGGCCAGACGAGCAGCGAACACCATGTAACCCTGTGCGTGGCCGATGCCGGAGGGCCCTACGACCACGCGCTGGGCGGGCGCCTGCGGGCCGCTGCGGCCCACGCCGGGCTGGACCTGCGGGTGGACATCTACCCTTACTACGCCTCCGACGGTACAGCCGCGTGGCGCGCGGGGGGCGACTACCCGGTGGCCCTAATCGGCCCCGGCGTGGACGCCAGCCACGCCTATGAACGCACCCACATAGATGCTCTACGCGCCACGGGGGAACTGATGCTGTCTTATCTGCGCTCCGGTCGCCCAGCGTAAGAGCTCGTCCAGCTTCGCCGCCCCCAGCGCCCCCTGGGAAGGGATGAAGCTGTTTTCGGCCCTACGTCCAGCACCTCCTGCGGGGGCAGGGTGCCAAAGCCCGCGTCAAGCACGTGGCGGCTCAGGCCAGCACCTACAGCATTTCGCCCCGGAGCTCGCTGCGCCGCGTTAACGTCTGGGCCGAGCAGCGCGGCGCTCAGCACTGAATGGAGCGGAGAAAAAGCAGGGGCGAGCAGCAGCAGCAGGGGGTTGACAGGCCCGCTGGGCCGCATTAGGCAGTTTCACTGCCATCTGCCCCCCAGCCCCACCCCATATACTTTCCCCCCTCGTCCCTGTAAGCTGGACGAGTGCTGTCGTTACAGAAAGCGGCGAACATCCTGGGGGCCTTCAGCGCCGAGCAACCGGAATGGGGCGTGCGGGCGCTGGCCGCGCACCTGAGCGTGCCCCGCGCCACTGCCCACGCCTATCTGGCGGGCCTCACCGAAGCAGGCTTCCTGCGCCGCACCCCGGCGGGCAAATACCGCCTGTCGTGGCATCTGGCCGAGATGGGCGCCCAGCTGACCGCCGCGCTGCCCTGGTTCCCGGAGGCCCGCGCCCTCATCACGCGGCTGGCGCTGGAGGTGCGCTCCGTCGCCTTCCTGTGCATTCTGGAAGGCGAGGAGATCGTGGCCGCCATCCGTGAGCGCCACCCCGACGCTGACATCGACCTGCCGCTGGATGTCTATCTGCCCGCCACCGCCACCGCCAGCGGCAAGATCCTGTACGCCCACGCCGATCTCACGCCGCGTACCTTCTCAGCCTGCACGCCCAGTTCGATTACCTCGCTGGACGAATGGCGCACCGAGGTGGCCAAGGTTCGCCGCCTGGGCTACGCCTACTCCATTGAGGAATGGGTGCCCGGCCAGTGCACGCTGGGGGTGCCGTACCACGCCCTCTCGCACCCCGGCGATCCCCACGGCGAGAGTGTGGTGGCCGCCATCGGCGTACAGATGAGCGCCCAGCGCTACCTGCGCGAGGAGCGCCACATCCGCGAACGCGTGCTGAGTATCGTCCGCGAAGCCGAAGCGCTGCCGTAAGCGCGAGGGCCAGAGGCGGCCGAAGATGATGCTCCTCATCCGCTCAAGGTTCGGAGAGTTGTAGCCGTCCGCGTAGAGTGGCCCGACGAACGCGCTGGTTGAGCCTCCTTGCGGGCGATTCGCAGTGCTGCGTAGCCGAGGCGGGTGAGCGCTCCTACCGTCCCAGACGACGATGCTCTCATCTCGCCGCAATTGAAGACGGACTGAAGCCTTTCTGTGGGTGGGCGGGCAAGAGGGAAGCAGACCTACTTGCTCGCTCGCCGCCTCAGCCCAGGGCCTTAACCTCGTTTTGCAGGGCTTCGAGCTCTGTGCGCAGCGCCGCTGCACGTTCGCGGGCAGCCTGCAGGCGCGTTTGCTCCTGCGCGGTAAAGCGGGTGTAGGGGCTGACCGCGTCGCGCAGGCGGGTGTCGGCCCGCTCCTGCTCGCGTTCATATTCCCGGCGCACAATCCGCTCCAGGGCCTCGCGCAGTTCGGCCACCCGGGCACGCAGTTGCCGGTGGGCCTGAATGCGTTTGTTGGGCAGCACGAACAGGCCCAGGCTGCCCAGGGTCAGCCCCGCCAGAATGCCCCCAGTGAAGTCCAGCGCCGAGGCCCCGATCAGGGCGCCTACGCCCGCTCCCAGGCCCACGCCACCGGCCAGCCCACCGATGACGCCCTTCATGGCGTCCTCGGCGTCGCGCGACAGTTCGCGGGCGAGGTGCTGCTCGGTGGTGGTTTCCAGGTGCTCGCGCGCGCTGCCCGCAATGCCTTCGAGCAGCGCGCCCCGGTCATAGGAAAAGCGCGTGCGCGCCACCTCGGCGCTGGGCTGACGGCGAATGAGAAAGGCCTGCACGTCTTCCCAGAAATGCAGGTTGGCCTCCACGAAGCGGTCAATCATGGTGCCGAACTGCCGGTCAATGGCTTCGGGCAGATCAGCCACCGCCTCGCGCCGGAAGGCGTCTTCCAGTTCGCGGCTGTTCAGCAGCCCGCGCAGATTGGAAAAGCGCAGGTGGTCGTCAATAAAGCGGTCGGCGCGGACCTCGAACTCGCTGAGCAGGCGGCCAACCCGGTTCAGCTGCCCGTCCAGTTCGCCCAGCATGCCCTCGCGGTGGGTGACCTGCTGGGCTTCCAGGTCGCGCAGCACCGTGAGGTCCTCGGCCAGGGTGCGCCGGGCCGCCTCGGCGCGCGCCTCTTCACCAGACAGCAGAGCAGCGGCGGTGCCCAGTGGGCTTTGCAGTTTCAGGCGGGTGCGCTCGGTGTCGGAGAGGCGCACGCGCAGCACCTCGCGCAGGGCGTGAAAGCCCACGTCGCCGCCGCGTTGCTCGGCCCGGGCGCTTACCAGCAGCACGGGTGGGGTCAGGCCCAGCACGCCACGCGCGCCCGTTTCCACAAACTCGCGCACCTGCGCTTTCTGCTCCGGGGTTTCGAGCAGGTCAGCCTTGTTCACCACCATGATCACCTGCCGCCCCCAGCGCGCCGCGAGGCTTAAAAACTGCCGCTCGGACTCGGTGAAGGGGCGGTCGGCACTGGTCAGAAACAGCAGCAGATCTGCCCGGGGCAAGAAGCCTTCTGTCAGCGTCTGGTGCTGGCGGATGATGGCGTTCGTGCCCGGCGTGTCCACCAGCGCCACGCCTTCCAGACTGGGCAGGGGGTGGGTCAGGCGGCTCACGAAGGGGTCGGCGGTGGGCTCCATCTGCCCGGCCTTCTCGCCGTGGACGAGTACGTAAATGCGGTCGGTGGTGGGGGTGACCCCTTCTGGCAGGACCGCCGCGCCCAGCAGAGCGTTGACGAATGAACTCTTGCCCGCGTTGAATTCGCCCACCACCACCAGCAGGAAGGTTTCATCCAGCGCGCGCAGGGCCTGCCGCGCGTGCGCGACCACGTCCTCGGGGGCCCCCTGGCCCTCCACGAAGGCCTGAAGGTCCGCTAGCAGCTGCCTTTCGCGCGCCAGCAGGGTGTGCACAGAACCGGACACCAGCATGCCGCCCAGCCTACCCGCCTGGGCCGGGTGGCGGCCTTGATGAACTGTTGGGCTGTGGGTGTTCGGGGCCCCTCCCCAAATGGGGGTCTTCCCCCATTCAGGGGCCCCCAAATGGGCGCAAACGGCGGCTCTGCGTGGGAATTTGTGCGGCGCCTGTCAGAAGCAGAGTGGCACTTTGGATGACAGCGAGGTCATCTATGACGACACCCCCTTTCACCCCGGATCAGTCCCAGCAAGGCTTCACGCTGGTCGAGTTGCTGATCACCATTGGCGTGCTGTCCATCCTGCTGGGCGTGGCGGCCATGACGCTTCTGCCCTGGCTGCGGGCCCAGCAGGTACGCACTGACATCAGCGAACTGGCCGCTGACTTCAACCTGTACCGCACGAAAACGTTGAGCGAAGGGCAGGTGTACCGCATTACGCTTTCCACTGACCGCTATGTGGTGGAACGGCAGCTTACGAAGACCACCTGGGCCACAGCTGAGACTTACGTATTTCGCCGCGCCCGCTTGAACCTAAGCAGCGTGGCTACGCAGTACGTTTTCCTGACCACCGGCATTCTGGAAGCTGCCCAGAACAATGTGATGTCAAGCAATACCACGGTGGTGGGCAGCGACGGTAAGACCAGTGTCGCCCTGCGTGTCACGGCCCTGGGCTTCACGAGGATTCTATGAAGCGCGCCGAAGGCTTAACCATCACCGAGGTGCTGGTCGCCATGCTGCTCGTTTTGGTTATGGCCACCAGTGTCAGCCCCATGTTGACTGCCACTATGTCCAACAACTCCAGCTCGCGCACCCGCAGCTCGGCACTGAGTGCCGCCGAAACCTGGATTGAGCGCTACCGCAGCGGCCAGGAGCCACTGGACACCGTGGGTCCCTGTGTCGAAGTGCCCACGGGTAAGGTCACTTGCACATACGCCTATGACCACAGCTTCTCCGGGGACACGGGCATTCCCTCGCACGTCTCAGACGCCGCCAACCTGAAAGGTCAGTTTGAGCGTTTTCGCAGTGTACTGGAAGCCACGCCCGTTTCTTCGGGCAGCAACCTGAGTCTGTGGGAACTCAAGGTGCAGGTGTTCTGGAAAGAAAAGGAGGAAAAGAGTGTCACGGTCTACACCCGCTTTACCCGCTGAGGCTGCGGCAAGCCGTCAGGCTGGGTTTACCCTGCTGGAACTGCTGATTGCCTCGGCCATCACGCTGGTGATTCTGGGCGCTGCCAGCAGCATGTTGATGACCACCGCCCGCGTGCAAACCCTGGAGCAGGAGCGGGTGCCACTGCAGGCGACCGTACGCAGCAGCCTGGAAATGATGGCCTACGACCTGCGCCGCGCCTCAGATCCGCGTGTGCTCTACACGGCTGCCAACGTCCCCAATGATTTGAAGAGTGCGGTCAGCACAAATACGGTGCTGACCCTGACGGTGACTGACGCCGCCGGGTATTTCACCATCCCCGAGCCCGGCGGTTATCCGAACAGTAAGTCCTTCTCCCAGAATTCGGTCACCGACGTGAATTCACCTAACTCAGAGGGAAAGTTCTGTGATGAGGTCTTTAGAGGCGACGACTGGGCCCTCGTCACCGTTGGCTCACAGGGCGCGCGCTGGGTGCAGACGCATCAGTCAAATCCCTGCACCGGTAATGACAGGAACAGGACGCCCGGTGCCCCTGGCAACATCAAGCTGAATCACAACCAGTACCCTCTGAGCGGCATGACCTGGGCTCCTGACGGCGCCATTTCCAAGGTATGGGTCATTCAGTATTACCTGGGGACGGAAACCATCAGTGGTCAGAGTGTGCCCACGCTGTACCGCAAGATTGACAGCCAAGCAGCGCAGGTGGTGGCCTATCACATCTCTGGCATGCGCCTGGAGTATTCGGTGGACGGCGTGACCTTTACCACCACCCCCAATGCGATTCCCAACGTGGTGCGCGTGACCCTGACTGGTCAGGAAGCGCGTGCTCAGACGAATGGCACGCGGCGCACCTACGCCCTGACCAACACTGTCTTTATGAGGAAGGCGACCCAGAATGCAGCGCCCTGAGATGACCCCCCAGACCCACGGCTTCGCGCTGGTCAGCGCCCTGGCCGTCATGACCCTAGTGCTTTTGATCACCTTCACGCTGGTGACCACGTCCACCAGCGAACTGTTCCAGACCAACTCCAGCCAGGGCCTTGTGCGGGCCCGTGCGCTGGCTGAGGCCAGTGTGGCGCAGGCCACGGCCACTCTGGTGAACGACGGCGTGACCCAGGTGAATACGGTGCTCAAGCCGTACGTAGACGCCTTTGCCTCCAGCGGCAAGGACGCGGCCAGCGAGGATATTGTGCCGGTGTCGGCGTACGGAACAGTGGAAACGCAGTTGAACAGCACCGTCAAGAGCAATGCGAGTGTGACGGCCCCCGACGGCGGTGGCAGTGCCCAGGGCGGCGTGGTGTTCGACAATTTCCGCCTGGACAAGGCCAGCCGAAACAAAGAAGGGCAAACCTACTATGTAGATTACGAGCTCAGCGGCACTGGCACCAGCGGCAAACACCAGCGCAACGTGGAAACCACGGGAACCCTGCGGCTGGTGCTGGGCCGTCAGTACCTGAATCAGTATGTGCTGCTGGCCGATGATGGCGGCTTTAACCAGGGCACTTGCTGGATGTCCGGCGGCAGGCAGTTCTGCAGTGGTGGCGGGTTCTTCGGAACAGGTAATACGTTCGATGGGCCAGTGCACTTCAATAAAAATGTGGCTTTCCGTGGCAACCCTCGCTTTAACTATGGTGTGACGGTCGCCTCGCCTACCAACTTTATGTATGACTGTGTGGCCCGCGCCTATCAGGTCACTGCCAACCAGACCACAGGCTGTACCACCCCTGATTACGGCAGCTACGGCAAGCAGCATGTGAGTGACACTGTGCCGCTGCCCACCAATGCTTTCTCGCAGGCCCGCGCGGCCCTTGGTCTGAATGCGGGGCTGACTGGCGCGCTGACCAACAGAGAAATCTGTCAGGCGATTGGGCAAAACCAGAACTGCACGCCGGCCAGTGGTGTTTATGTACCTCGTTCGGGCAGCACCGTGACTGGGGGCATCTTTATCCAGGGTGACGCCCAGGATGTGCAGCTGAGCGTCAATGGTCAGAATCAGGTGTATACCGTGACCAGTGCGACTGGCGTGGTGACCCGTATTGAAGTGAACTATGGCAGCAACACCACCACGGTTACCACAGGCAATCAGGTGACCAACCTGACCGGGGTGCCAAACGGCCAGTTGTATGCCAATGGCAGCATTCGTTCGCTGCGTGGCCCCGCGCGGACTGGTGCTGTGTCTAGCCCCTCTCCCGCCTCCCCCCCTGTCCAGGTGCCGCCCGCGCTGGCAGCCGAATCAAAGCTGAACATTGCCTCCAGCGGCGACGTCCGTATTCAGGGCGACCTCACCTATACGGAGGACCCGCGCACCGTCCCTGATGCCAAGAATGTGTTGGGGATCATCAGTGGAAGTGGCAACGTGCTGGTCGGAACGGGGGCGCCCAACGATATCTACATCATGGGCTCAATTTTGGCTGGGGGCAGCGGCAAGGGTCTGCTGGTGGAGGGCATTGACAACCCGTCCGTGGTCTATGGCGCGCGGGGCAAGCTGAACCTGTTGGGCTCGCTGGCCGAGAATACTGACCCACTGCGCGCGATTACTAGTGGGAGCCAAACCGTCAAGGGCTACGACGATAACTTCAGCTACGACAAACGTTTCCTGAACGGCGGCGCGGTGCCTCCCTATTTCCCGGCCACCACCAAGTTCACCGCCACCACCTTCTGGCCCAAGCAGAACACCTGGGACGAGAAGTAAGCCAGAGAGCACCATAAACAGAGGGACCGGGGTTTCTTCCCGGTCCCTCTATCTCTTGGCCCTCGTTCTTTACCCCCGCCGCCCTTCCTCATCGTCAAAGTATTCAAAGCGGAAGGTGCCGATTTCCACCGTATCGCCTTCGCGGGCGCCGGCGCGTTTAAGGGCGTTGTACAGGCCCTGGCGCTTGAAGACAGCGCCCAGGTACTCGGCGGCCTCTTCCATGTAGCGCGAGAAGCGCACAATGCGCTCCTCAAAGCCGCCCCCATGAATCTCCCAGACCCGTTCGGGCTGCCCAGTGGTCACGATGCCCACCCCGCGCGCGGGCGGATCCTCGCGGAAGACCACCCGCAGCGGCTCCTCGGCCACCGTGTCCGGCTCAATGTCCAGGGCGTGCGTCTGGGCCCAGAGCTCACGGTCAGGCAGCATCTGGAAGAGGGCCTCGCGCAGTTCCGGCAGGCCCTGGCCGCCCTTGGCACTCACCCGGATCACGGGCAGGCCAAACTGCGCCAGTTCGTCTTCCACCATCACGGCGAGGTCCTCGTCGGTCAGTTCCACCTTGTTCAGGGCCACCAGGGCCACCTGCTCCAGCAGTGTGGGGTCGTAGGCCTGCAGCTCGGCCTGCAACTGGCGCAGTTCGCCCACCGGATCGCGGGTTACGTCCAGCACATACACCAGCACGCGCGTGCGGCTGATGTGGCGCAGGAATTCCAGCCCCAGCCCTTTGCCCTCGCTGGCACCCTCGATGATGCCAGGGATGTCGGCCAGGGTGAAGCGCTCGTCCAGCGGCTGGCCGTGCGCGTCGAGGCGGTCCACCACGCCCAGGATGGGGGAAAGGGTGGTAAAGGGGTAATCGGCAATCGCCGGGTTCGCCCGCGAGAGGGCCGCCAGCAGGCTGCTCTTGCCCGCGTTGGGGTAGCCCACCAGCCCCACATCGGCAATCAGGCGCAGTTCCAGGCGCACGCGGCGTTTCTGGCCCGGGGTGCCCAGCTCGGCAAAGCGGGGGGCCTGACGGGTGCTGCTGGCAAAGGTGCTGTTGCCGCGTCCGCCAGAGCCGCCGCGCGCAATCACCTTTTCCTGCCCCACCCGCACAAGGTCGGCAATCGCGCGCCCGGTGTCCTCGTCAAAGGCGGTGGTGCCCACCGGCACGTCAATGTAAATATCCTCGCCGTCGGCCCCCTGGCGCAGGCGGCCTTCGCCGTAGGCGCCGTTGGGGGCCTTGAATTTGCGCTTGCCCACCAGCCGCTCCAGGCTCTCGACGCCCTCAATGGCGCGCAGGATCACGCTGCCGCCTCGGCCGCCGTGGCCGCCGTCTGGGCCACCCTTTTCCATGTACTTGGCGCGGTGGAAGGACATGCTGCCGTCCCCGCCGTTGCCGGCGGCCACCTCAATTTTCAGAACATCTCGGAACGCCACAATCACTCCTTTACGCGCGTCCGGCACGCGCCGGCAACGCGAACGCAGCCTGACCACACGCAGGGCCACACCCAGGTGGGTGGGCGCGGCGGTCAGGCCGCAACGCCTGCCAGTCTATCAGGGAAGTGCCCCCGCGCCCCGGCGCTCAGCCCTGTGCCGCCGGCGCCGCGCCGCCAGACTGAGGCCCAGCACGGTCAGCGCGGCGGCGCCCAGGGTCCAGCCAGGGGCGGCCCACAGGGTGTCCCCAACACTCAGCACCAGCATGGCCACGAAGGGGGCCAGCAGCATCGCCCAGAACAGGCTGCTGCCCAACGACACCCACCATGCTTCCCGGCCGGCGCGCAGCGCGGCCCGGGGCAGCGTCCCCAGCACCCCCAACACCAGCCAGCCCACCAAACCCAGGGTCACCACGGCGCCGGCCGACTCCAGCGGGCTCAGGTCAAGGGTGCGCCACGACAGGGCGTTCAGGCCCCCCAGGACCAACCCCAGGCCCGCCAGCATGCGGGACCCGGGCGCCGCTGCCACAAGACCCAGCGCGGCGGCAAAGAGGCCCAGCCCTGCCAGCCACACGACGCTCGTCAGGAGCGGCGACCTTGCCCGTGGCGGTGGAAGCAACGGCGTTGGGGACGGCGGCCAGCGGTACAGCCCCCCTGCCGCCGAGGTGAGGGTGACTTCAAGCCCCTCCTCGGTGGCCGGGCGCAGGCGGATGACACTGTCCCTGGCAAAGGGCAAGCGGGCCAGTTCTGGCACGGCCTGGGCACAGGATTGCCCCTCCCAGGTGGCCGGCAGGTGAGCCTCGGTCGAGTCCAGTTCCTGGGCCAGGGCGATTACGCAGCGGCGCAGGGTGTTCTGGGCGCCCACCTCCAGCGCCTCACGCCGGGCCGCGTCGGGGGCGGGGATGGGGGTCGCGGCGAGGGCGGCCCCGATGCCCAGCAGCAGGGCCATGCTCAGGAAGCGGCTGGACATGCCCCGTGTTGTACCGTGTCCCGGCCAAGAAAAGAGCCGGCGACCACAGGGGGTCACCGGCCCAGATGCGCTGAGCAAACTCAGTCAGCGGCGGTTTCGGTGGGCACTTCAATGCTGATGAAGCGGCCCTTGGTGCCACGGTTGGTGAACACGACCTTGCCGCTTTCCAGGGCAAACAGGGTGTGGTCGCGGCCCATGCCCACGTTGGGGCCAGCCTTGAACTTGGTGCCGCGCTGGCGCACCAGGATATTGCCGGCCAGCACCTGCTCGCCGCCGAACTTCTTCACGCCCAGGTACTTGGGATTGCTGTCACGGCCGTTCTTGGACGAGCCGACGCCTTTCTTGTGTGCCATTTCAGTTCACCTCAGCCTTTGATGCCCAGAATCTTGATGGCGGTGTAGTCCTGACGGTGGCCGGTGCGGCGGCGGTACTGGATGCCGCTCTTGTACTTGCGCACATAGATCTTGGGGCCACGGCCATGCTCGACCACTTCGGCGCTGACCGTGAACTTACCGGCCGCTTCACCGAAGGTTGCCTGCTCGCCGCCCACAAAGATGGGGGTCAGGTCCAGCTTGTCGCCGGCCTCGCCCTTCAGGCTCTCGACGCGGATCACGTCGCCTTCCTGCACGCGGTACTGCTTCCCGCCGGTCTGAATGATTGCAAACATCTTCGTTCCTCCTGCCGCGCGCCCGGACAAGACGCTGCTTGTCGGGCGGCTCTGGCTGCGTTCGTTGCCCCCGCGCCTTGGCGGGTCACCAAGAGCGGAGTGTACCACAGCGGGAAGCGCAACGGGAACGCCACCCGTGGCCGGGGCGGTCAGGCACCAGGGCACGGGGGCAGCAGGCAAACGCGGCGTCTGGCGCGAAGGGGCGCGGCCAGGGGGGCGTGGATTGCGTGCAGGTTCCCGTGTCTGTAACGTGTCCTCGCGGTACACGTAGGCTCGCGGGGGCGCGAGTCGGTGTGCGTCTGACCTCCGGCGCTGGCTGCCTTTGAAGAGCGGCGCAGCGGTCCCGGGCAGCATACCACGCCTGGGGGCCCCAGCGGGAACGCCCGGCCGGTGCAGCGCGTACTGAAGGGCGTGATCAAGCGGATTCGTGCGGTGTGGCGCGACGCCCTGGCCCTGCTGTTCGCCCTGGGGGACCGGCAGACCCCCACCAGTGCCCGGCTGCTGGCCCTGGGGGCGCTGGCCTACGCTCTGCTGCCCCTGGACCTCTTGCCCGACCTCACCCCGGTGCTGGGCGTGGCCGACGACGCCCTGGTGGTGCCGGGGTTGCTGGCGCTGGCGGCGCGCACCCTGCCGGCACCGGTGTATCAGGCGGCGCAGGGGCGCAGTCTGGCCTTGCAGCGGCGCTTGCCATGGCTGGTGCCGGCGGTGGCCTTCGGGGCCCTGGGGGCGGCGGGGCTGCTGGGCTGGGCGCTGTGGCAGGCCCTGGCTGGCTGAGACGGAACTCAGCTGAGCAGAAGGCGAAGGGTGACGGGCCTCTCGAAAGCCGTGTCGCCGACTGGAAGAGCTCCGCAGGAGAGCGAGCACGAGACACTCCAGGACGACGGCCGTGGAAAAGCAGCCCTTCGCTCTGCCCACGCTGTTTTGGAGGCAGAGTCGTCCCGGATCAGAGGGGCCGGCCCGCTGTAACCCCCCATTAACCGAAGCGACTACACTCGGGGCTCAGATGAGACTGCTGCTTGTGGAGGACGACGCACGCATTGCGCAGCCCACCGCCAGCGCCCTGCGCGAGGCTGGGTACGCCGTCACCTGGGCGCAGACGGGGCCGGAGGGCCTGGAGCAGGCGGCCCTGGGCGACTTTCCGCTGGTGGTGCTGGACGTGATGCTGCCCGGGATGGACGGCTTTGCGGTCGCCCGCGAACTGCGTGCCCAGGGCAGCGCGGCCGCCATTCTGTTCCTGACCGCGCGCGGCGAACTGACCGACCGGGTAGAGGGACTGGACCTGGGGGGCGACGCTTATCTGGTGAAGCCGTTTGCCATGCCTGAACTGCTGGCCACCCTGCGCGCGCTGTCGCGCCGGGAGCGGGGGCAGGGGGCGCCGCGCGTGGCCTTTGCGGCGGGACGCGGCCTGCTGGACACCGTGGCCCGCACGGTGGGCTGGGACGGGCAGGAGGTGGCCGTGACCGGGCGCGAATATGCCCTGCTGGAAACCCTGGCGCTGGCCCCCGAACGCTGGTTTACCCGTGAAGACCTGATTGACCGCGTGTGGGGCCCTGGCTTTGAGGGCGAGGCCCGGATTGTGGACGTGTACGTGCGCTACGTGCGGCGCAAGCTTGCCCCCGAGGCCATCAGCTCCGAGCGGGGGCGGGGTTACCGGGTGGAGCGCTGAAGGCGCCATGCGCCGCCTCCCCTTGCCGCTGACCCTGCGCGCCCAGCTGGCTCTGTGGGCCGCGCTGGCCACCGGTCTGGCCGTGGCCCTGGTGGCGGGCGGGCTGTATGTGGCGGTCAGCGGCTTTCTGCGGCAAGCGCAGGCGCAGCGTCTGAACAGCGCCGTGGAAGTAGTGCAGGGCCGGGTGGAGGATCTGCTGCGTCCCCACCGCCCCGGCGAGGGCGGGCCGGACGACCTGCTGCCCTCGCTGCTGGGGGTGGCCACGGTCTCGCAGGCGGACCTGGAACGCATTGCCCGTGCGGTGGACGGCGAAGGCCTGGCCCTGCGGGTGGTGGCGCTGCAGGGGGGCGAACTGCAGGCGGTGGGCACGGCGGGCTTTCCGGCGCTTTTCCTTCAAACCCTGGCGCCGGGCCTGCACGGCACCCCGGACGGCGCGGCGCTGCTGCTGGTAAGGCCGCTGCGGGGCAACGCCCTGCTGCAGATTGCCCTGGACACCCGCGCCCTGAACGAGGCCCGGCGGGCGTTTGGGCGCGCACTGACCCTGCTGCTGCCCCTGGCCGTGGCCCTGTCGCTGCTGGTGGGCTGGCTGGTGGCGGGGCGGCTGCTGCGGCCGGTGCGGGCCCTGGAACTGGCGGCCCGGACGGTGGGGGCGGGCGGCGACCTGCGCCGGCCCCTGCCCGGGGCGGGCGAGGGCGACGAACTGGCGCGGCTGGCCCTGACCCTGCAGGGCGCCTTTGCCCGGCTGGCCGATGCCCGCGAGCGCGAACAGGGCTTCCTGCGCGCCGCCGCCCACGACCTCAGAAGCCCGCTGGCCGCCCTGACCGCCCGGGTGGAAGGCAGCCTCGCCCGCGAGCGCGACGCCGAGCGCTACCGCAGCGACCTGAAGGAAATTGGCACGGACATCGCGCGGCTCTCCACCCTGGCCAACCATCTGCTGCTGCTGGCGCGCGACCCGGCGGCCGTGCAGCGCGCGCCTGTCCCGCTGCGCGAGCTGGCTGCCGACGCTGTGGACCGCGCCCGCGAGCTGGACCCCCTGGCGGATGTGGACCTGCACGCCCCGCAGGCCGTGACCGTGCCCGGCGACCGGGTGCTGCTGGGGCAGGTCATCTGGAACCTCACCACGAATGCGGTGCGCCACGCCCCAGGCGCCACGGTCACGGTGGCGGTAGAAGCCAGGGAAGGGGGCGCCGTGGTGACCGTCACCGACGACGGCCCCGGCGTAGACGCCGCCACCCTGGCCCGGCTGGGCGAGGCGTTTTTCCGCCCCGACGCCAGCCGCAGCCTGGACACTGGCGGGCACGGCCTGGGGCTGGCGCTGGCGCGGCAGGTGGCGGCGCTGCACGGCGGCACGCTGAGCCTGCGCAGCGCGCCCGGGCAGGGTTTTTGCGCGCAGCTGCACCTGCCAGCGGCCGTGCCGGCGCGTCTGGTACCCTGAGCCGCAATGAACATCCAAGGCGAAGCGCACTGGAGCGCGGTGGTGCTGGGCGGCGGCGATCCCGGCGACCCCTTCGCGGCGGCGCACGGCGTGAAGGTCAAGCCCCTGATTCCGGTGGCGGGCCTGACCATGGCCGAGCGGGTGCTGCGGGCCCTGCGCGGCAGTGGGCAGGTGGCGCGCGTGGCCTACGTGGGCCCCACCACCCCCGCCCTGGACCCCTGGATTGACGAGCGGGTCACCGACCACGGCACCCTGCTGAGCAACCTTGAGGCCGGTGTGGAGGCCCTGCGCGCCGCTGGGCTGCAGCCCGGCGAGCGGGTGCTGGTGGTCACCGCCGACATTCCGCTGCTGAGCGCTGAACAGGTGCGCGACGTGCTGCGCGCGGCCCCGGACGCCGCGCTGGTGTACCCAGTGGTGCGCCGCGAGGCCTGTGAGGCGGCCTTTCCCGGCGTAAAACGCACCTACGCCCGCCTCAAAGACGGCGTGTTCACGGGCGGCAACCTCTTTCTGCTGGACCCGGCCCTGATCGGACAGTTCCTGCCCCGGCTGCGCGAGGTGCTGGCCGCCCGCAAGGCCCCGCTGCGACTGGCCGCCCTGATTGGCCCCGGCATTCTGTTGCGGCTGGTCACCGGGCGCCTGAGCGTGGCGGCGCTGGAAGCGAAAGTTTCGGCGCTGCTGGGGGTCACGGCGCGCGCCCTGGTCACGCCGCACGCGGCGGTGGGCACCGATGTGGACAAGGACAGCGACCTTGAACTGGTGGCCCGGCACCTGACCGGGGCGGCCAGCGATCCTGCCCCGCCGCCGGCCTGAACCGCGTTCCAATCCTGACCCAGGGGGTCGGTTTTGCGCGCCTGAACGTGAAAAACGTCCAGGCATCCTCTGGGGTTTCGCCCTTGCAGCGGCCCCGTGCCGTGTGCATACTGTCCCCCATGCCTCACGTGATCGTCAGCCCCTGCATCGGTGTCAAGGACCAGGCTTGCACCGAGGTCTGCCCGGTGGAATGCATTTACGACGGTGGTGACCAGTTTGTCATTCACCCCGACGAATGCATTGACTGCGGCGCGTGCGTGCCCGCCTGCCCGGTGAGCGCCATCTTCCCCGAAGAGGACGTGCCCGGCGGCGAGGAAGAGTTTATCGTCAAGAACCGCGCTCACTTCGGGCTCTAAGGCCCCCCGCCACCTGCTGGCCCTCTCCACCCGCTGGGGAGGGCCTTCGCCTTGGCCCTTGCCGCCCTGCGCCCGGCGGGGCTAGCATGGCAGCGCTGCGCCGGAAGTCGGCGCTGAAGCTTGTGACGAACAAGGGAGGTGATGACGTGACCCCAGACCCCTTTACCCTGGACGGCGAACCGCCCAGTTTGGCCCGGCCCCTGCGAGTCTTTCTTCTGTGTCCGGAGGTCGCGTCATGCGCCGTTCCCTGTTGTGCTGCACCCTAAAGCCTTTCAATTGCCCCCGCAGTTTCCGGCCCCCTCTCACCCGTCAGGGCCGCCGTAACGGCCCTCTGTCGCTCCGGAGGCCCGCATGCTGACGTACTACCGCAGCATCGGCGGGAAGCTCACCACGCTGGACCAGTACGTGGACGGCTGCTGGATCAACGCCGCCGACCCCACCCCCGAGGAACTGGCCCGCGTCAGCCGCGAAACCGGGCTGGAGCTGGATTACCTGAGTTACCCCCTGGACCCGGATGAGCGCTCCCGCTTTGAGCGCGAAGATGGGCAACTCCTGATCATCATGCAGACGAGTTACCGCCTGCCCGAAGACAGCGATATCCCCTACGACACGGTGCCGCTGGGCATTCTGCATACCGACCACTGCCTGGTCACGGTGTGCGCCCTGCCGGAAAATCCGGTGGTCAAGGACGTGCTCAGCGGGCTGGTGCGCCGGGTGAGCACCGTCAAGAAAAACCGCCTGACGCTGCAGCTGTTTCTGCGCAACGCCCAGCGCTTCCTGATTGACGTGCGGCAGATCAACAAGCGCGTGGACACCATTGAGGACAAGCTGGAAAACAGCCAGCAGAACCGCGAACTGCTGAACCTGCTGAAACTGGAAAAGAGCCTCGTGTACTTCCTGACCGGCCTGAAGGCCAACGAGGCCATGATGGAACGGGTCAAGCGCGACCGGATTTTCGAGATGTACGAAGAAGACAGTGACCTGCTGGACGACGTGCTGATCGAGAACCTGCAGGCCATTGAAATGGCCAGTATCGCCAGCAACATTCTGACCAGCATGGCGGGCGCCTTTGCCAGCGTGATTTCCAACAACGTGAATCAGGTGGTGAAGGTGCTGACGGTGACGACCATTCTGGTGGCGATTCCCACGCTGGTGACCAGCGTTTTCGGGATGAACGTGCCCATTCCCTTCGCCGAAAATCCCAATGGCATCTGGATTGTGCTGGCCCTGGCAGTGGCCCTGGCCGGAACGCTGGCCGGCATTTTCTACCGCCTGCGCGTGCTGTGAGCGGCACGGAGGCTGATCCGGTCTGGGCCAGGATGCTGGCCGATGTCCGCGCCTGTGGCTGGCATGTCGTCATGGTGCCCGAGGACGCTGAGGGCCCAGCCTTGGCCTACACGGTCGGCTTGACGCAGACGTTCCGCCATCCAGAGTTGATTCTTTTCGGACTGCCGCTGCCCACCATGCAGGCCATCCTGAATCTGGCAGCGGCGCTGATTCGAGAAGGGCAGCGCTTTCCGGCCGGAACCCATTCAAAGCAACTGTTGGAGCAGACCGAAGTGCGGTTTGAGCAGGTCAATGCGCGGCACCATGATGAGTTTCTAGGGATGGCCCGGCGCTCTACGGGGAAGGTGCCGTTCGCCGCGCTGCAGATCATCTGGCCCAATCGGGCTGGACAGTTCCCCGGCCCCGGTCTGCCCGTTTCGGTGACCCGTCAACCGCTGCTTCAATGAAACGAACCAGAGGCTCCTGCCCCTGGCTCGCGGTGGACCGAGCGACTCAGTCCTGACTGGTGACCATCAGCAGCGCGCCCAGCAAGGCCAGATTCTTCAGAAACTGCGTCTGCTGCTGCTGGCGCTCCTTGCCGGACTTGTCCCAGAAGGGGTGGCCGATGACGCTGGTGGGGATCAGGCTGGCGGCCAGGGCGGTGGCGCTGACGCGGGGGGCCAGCCCCAGGGCCAGCAGGGCGCCCGCCCCCACCATGACGCCGCTGTTGACCTTGACGGCCAGTTCGGGTTCGGGCACCTCGGCGCCGCGCGCGGCGCGCACGATGGGTTCGGGGTGCTGCAGGTGGTCCAGGCCGCTCTTGATGAAGATGCTTGCGAGCAGCGCCCGCCCGATGAATCTCGTCACGCTCATGCCTTCTGCCCTCCTTTGAACTGCCCCGGAGTGTAGCGCAGCCCGCCCCCGGGCGGTCTTCAGAGCCCCTGAATCACCGCCAGCTGCCGGGTGATCTCGCGCATCACGTCCTGCACGGCGGCGGTGCCGGTGGACAGCAGGCGCACATATTCCTCGTGCGTCAGGGCGCCTTCCTCGGCGCCGCCCTGCACCTCCACGATCAGCCCCGCGTCGGTGGCGACCACGTTCAGGTCGGCGCGCGCGGCCTTGTCCTCGGCGTAGTCCAGGTCCACGCGCACCTCGTCGCCCAGCAGCCCCACGCTGATGGCCCCCACATTGCGCGCAATGGGCCAGTCGGTGAGTTGGCCTTTCTGAATCAGGCGGTCGCAGAAGTCGTGCAGGGCGGCGTGGCCGGCCAGAATGCTGGCCACGCGGGTGCCGCCGTCAGCCACCAGCACGTCGCAGTCCACGTACAGCGTCTGGTTGCGGAAAAACCGCAGGTCCATCCCGGCGCGCAGGGCGCGGCCCAGCAGGCGCTGAATCTCGTAGCGGCGCCCGTTTTGCAGGTTGCGCTCTCGGGCCTGCCGGTCCGTGGTGGCGCGCGGCAGCATGGAGTATTCCGCCGTCAGCCAGCCCTCTTTCTTGCCGCGCATGTGCGGCGCAGGCTTTTCTTCCAGGGTCACGGTGGCCAGGATTTCGGTGCGCCCCATGATCAGGTGCGCGCTGCCCGGCGCGTGCGGGTTCACGCCGCGCTTGACGGTCACGGGCCGGGGGGTAAGGGGGTCGCGGCCCTCGCGGGCGGGAAACTTGCTGGATTGGGGGGCAGTCATGTGTGCAGGCGCTCGATTCTGGGCGCGTGGGCCCGGTGAAGTTCTTCCCCATTGTGCATGGTTTCGGCCAGCAGCGCGGCGAAGACTGGGGCAGAGCGCGCCGGGTCGCCCGTCACGGCGTAGCGCACCGTACCGGCCGTGGTGTCGGGGGCAAGCAGCCCGGCGCCCTCCAGCACGCGGCGGGTGTGCCGCGCCACGGCCGCGCCGCTGTCCAGCAGGGCGAAGGTGTCGCCAAATTCTGCGCGGATGCTGGCGGCCAGAAAGGGGTAATGGGTGCAGCCCAGCACCAGCTGATCGGCCCCCGCCTGGGCCACCGGGGCCAGGATGTCGCGCAGCACCGCCCGCGTCTCTGCATGGTCGGCCTTGCCCGCTTCCACCAGCGGCACCAGTTCGGTGCTCACTGCCCTGAGCACCTGCACGCCCGCCGGCTCGGCCCACTCGCGGATCACATCGGCCAGCAGGGTGCCGCGCAGGGTGCCGGGCGTGGCCAGCACGCCCACCACGCCGCTGCGGGTGGCCTGCACGGCGGGTTTCACCGCCGGGACCAGCCCAATGATGGGCATGTCGAACCGTTCGCGCAGGTGCGCGAGGCTGAAGGCGGACGCTGTATTGCACGCCACCACCACGGCCCCCACCCCCTGCGCGTGCAGCGCCGTCACGGCGCGTTCGGTCAGGGCGCGGATCTCGTCGTCGGGGCGCGCCCCGTAGGGCACGTGGGCGGTGTCGGCCAGATACAGCATGTCCTGGCCGGGCAGCGTGCGGCGCAGGTCGGCCAGGACACTCAGGCCGCCCACGCCGGTATCGAACACGCCCAGGGGCGGGGGAGGGGTCATGGCTGCCAGTGTAGAAGGGCCGCCCCTCTCGCCCAAGGGGTGAGGGCTCATGCAGGGGTTTGCAAGGGGCTCGACCCCGCCTCAGCGACCCTGGGCGTGACCTCAGGGCCACTCTGGTGGGAAAGAGGAGAAGGCTCGCGGGAAACAGTGGCCCCGCCAGTTCACCTGCGCCGCCTGTGGAGTCCGGGGTGGCCCAGTCTGCCGGTCTCAGACTGGGCTGGGCGCCGCTGTCGCCTGGGCCTCCAGCGCCTGTTCGGCCCTCGCCCGCTGGCGGTCCAGGCTTTCCACCGCCGACACCGCCACCGCTGCCACCTGAATCAGTTCGGCGCGGTAGTCGTCCAGGCTGCGCGCGCCGCGCACGCTGGCCTGCTTGTCGCAGTGGGTCATCAGGGCTTCCAGGGCCGCGTTGTTCGCTTCACCCACCTCTTCCCCCAGCACCATCAGCCACACGGCGGGCTCCAGATTCTGCTCGCCCCACTTGGCCTCCTGGCGCTGGCGTTCGCGCCCCACCTCGGCCAGCACCCCCGGCGTGGCCTGGGTCATGCGCCCAGCTCCTCGCGCAGCAGCCCACCCAGGGCGCGCATGCCGGTGTCAATCTGCCCGGGCGTGGCATTGGAGTAACTCAGGCGCATGGTGTTCTCGCCGCCGCCCAGCGCGTAGAAGGGGCTGCCGGGCACGTAGGCTACTTTGCGCTCCACGGCACGCGGCAGCAGGGCCCCCGTGTCCACGCCCGCCGGCAGCGTGAGCCACAGGAACATGCCGCCCTGCGGGGTGGTGTGCTCCACCTCGGCTGGAAAGTGCTCCCCAATGGCCGTCAGCATCAGCCCGGCGCGCTCGCCGTAGGCCTGGCGCACCCGCTCGATCTGGCGGGGCAGCACCTCGTGGACCAGTTCGGCCATGATCATCTGGTTTAGCGTGGGCGTGTGCAGGTCCGAGCCCTGCTTGGCCTGAATCAGCTTGGCGATGATCGGCGCGGCGGCCTGCACCCAGGCGTCACGCAGGCCCGGGGCCAGGGTTTTGGAAAACGAGCTGGAATACACCACGTGGTTGCGGTCCGGGTCGCCGTGCAGGCGCAGGCCCAGTTCGTAGAGGCTGGGCGCCGGCTCGCCAGAAAAGCGCAGCTGGCCGTAGGGATCGTCTTCAATGACCAGCACGCCGTACTGCGCGGTCAGTTCGACGAGCCGTTGGCGGCGCTCGGCGCTGAGGGTGCGGCCCGTGGGGTTCTGGAAGTTGGGCACGGCGTACAGCAGTTTCGCCCGGCTGGTCTTCAGCACCTCTTCCAGCGCGTCCACGTCAATGCCGCCCTCATCGGTGGGCAGCTGCACGTAGCGCGGCAGGTAAGGCTGAAAAGACTGCAGCGCGCCCAGGTAGGTCGGGGCTTCGACCAGCACCACGTCGCTTTCGTCCAGCAGCACCTTGCCCAGCAGGTCCAGGCCCTGCTGGCTGCCGGTCACGATCTGCACGTTGGCGGCCGGAATGCCCGCCTGCGCACCAATCCACTCGCGCAGCGGCGGGTGGCCTTCGGTGGTGGAGTACTGCAGCGCCGCCGCGCCGGCGCGGTCCAGCACCGCGTTCGTGGCCGCGCGCACCTCTTCTATGGGAAACAGCTCGGGCGCCGGCAAGCCGCCCGCGAACGAGATCACGTCCGGGCGCTGGGTGATTTTCAGAATCTCGCGGATGGCGCTGGCGTTCATGGTGCGGGCCCGGCGCGACAGGGCGCTGGCCGGATCAAACGCGGCGGGGGAGCGGCTCATGGGGCCCATGCTACGCCGCCCGGCCGGCTTCCTGCCCAGTCGTGTGGACGCCCTGGCGGCACCCGGCCCCGCGAGCCGGTAAAGTGGGGTCGCTCACAGTGACCTGTGGGGCCGCTGGCCTCGCCTGCGCCCGCCCTGGCCACTGCTGAACACGCGCACGCTCTGCCCGGTTCCGGCGGCCCCCACGGCCGCCCCCCCCGCGCCCCCAAGGAGGCACTCACATGCTCGTCACTGGTAACGACATTCTGGTTCCCGCCCGCGCTGGCAAATACGGCGTGGCCTCGTTCAACACGAACAACATGGAGATCACGCAGGCGATCATTCACACCGCTGAAAAACTGCGCAGCCCCGTGATGGTGCAGATGAGCGAAGGCGCCATCAAGTACGGTGGTCAGGATCTGGCCAACATCGTCATTGATATTGCCCAGCGTGCCACAGTGCCGGTGGCGCTGCACCTGGATCACGGCTCCTCCTATGCGTCGGCGCTGAAGGCGATCAAGATGGGCTTTACCAGCGTGATGATTGACGCCTCGCACCACCCCTTCGAGGAAAACGTCAAGGAAACCCGGCGCGTGGTGGAAGCCGCGCACGCCATGGGCATCAGCGTGGAGTCCGAGCTGGGGCGCCTGGGCGGCATTGAAGAGCACATCGTGGTGGACGAGAAAGACGCCTTCCTGACCGATCCTGAGGAAGCCGTGCAGTTTATCGAGCAGACCGGCACCGATTACCTCGCCATTGCCATCGGCACCAGCCACGGCGCCTACAAGGGCAAGGGCCGGCCCTTCATTGACCACGCCCGCATCGAGAAAATTGCGCAGCTGACCAGCATTCCCCTGGTGGCACACGGCTCCAGCGGCGTGCCCGCCGAGATCGTGGAGCGCTTCCGCACGGGCGGCGGCGTGATCGGCGACGCGGCCGGCATTGCCGACGAGGACCTGCAGCGCGCCACCGGCCACGGCATCGCCAAGGTGAACGTGGACACCGACCTGCGTCTGGCCAGCACCGTGGCCATCCGCGAGGCGCTGAACGCCAACCCCAAGGAGTTCGACCCCCGCAAGATCTTTGGCCCCGCCCGCGACCTGATGAGCCAGATCGTGGAGCACAAACTGACCGTGCTGGGCAGCGTAGGCAAGGCCTGAGCCGCACCTTCTGAACCCCCCCTGGGCGCGCCCGCTTCCTTGACAGGGAGGCGGGCGCGCCCGGCTACCAACCACCTGACGGCCACCTGATGGGGGATTCATCTTTCTGCCGCCCGGCAGCGGTGAATTCTCACCCTGGGGGTCTATGCTCGCCAGTGCATGACGCTGGCCCGGCTCCTCTGTGCAACTGCTCTTGTGTCTGGCCTGCTGGTGGCCGGCCACGGCTTTGGGGCGTCCTCGGCGCCCAGCCCGGCGTCGCTGTCCCCCGCGCTGCTGACCAAGCTGAGCGCGTTGCTGCCGCAAACCGCGCAGCCTGTAACCCTGCTGGAGCGGCGCGCCAGTATTTCCACGGTGCAGCTGGAGGTGCAGGTGGCCAGCGCGGGCGGCGACCCGGCGGTGCTGCGCCAGATCGCCGTGAGCGCGGCGCGCGGCATCAAGCCTGTGTACGACGAGCGCCTGAACATCTCGCGCGAGGAATTCAAGAAGTACGTGGTGTTCCAGGAAACCCTGGCCTCCACGGGCAAGAGCTTCCGGCTCGCAGTCACGCGCGACGCCACCCGCGTGACCTTTGGCGACGGCCCTTCCATGAACGGCGTGCTGCGCGGGGTCAGCATTGACCTGAAAACTGGCGAGATGCGCTCCCCGGAGGGCTTTGGCGCCCGCCCCGTGCCCGTGCCGCCCAACACCGACCCTAGCCGGGGCCTGGAGGTCAGGGCTGGCTTTCAGTGGCGGGTGTTTGGCACCAACGTCGCCCAGGGCCGGGGCTTGAACGGCACCCTGAGCCTGCTGCAACTCAGCAGCGGGCGCATCGTGCTGGCCTACAACCGCATCAGCATGATGGACAACAAGGTGGGGGACCGCGCCGAGTTGATCGTGGACTACACCCGCCCCTGAGGGCGAGGCCCGGGGCGGCCCTGATGCCCGGCTGACCGCAGGTCAAGGTCTCCTCACCTTCTCTTCAGGGCACGTCACGGCCCGCCCCCTACCCTGGGCGACATGAAGAGGAATCTGCTGATGCTGGGCGCGGCCCTGACCCTGGGGGGCCTGTCTCAGGCCCACGCCGGCCGCCTGTCGCCCACCCTGCTGCAGCGCGCGCAGCAGGGCGACCAGACGCCCGTGGGCGTGATCGTGCGCTTTCAGTTCGCCAACGACGAGCGTGGTCGGGCGCAGTTCAAGAACCTGCGCAGCCAACTCAATACCCGTCTGGCGCAGCTGGGCCCGGCCGCTGGCTTTATCAACCAGGCCATCAGCTCGGGCCGGGCCACGCAGCTGTGGCTGGACCAGAGCATCTACCTGCCCATGACCCCGGTGCAGGCCCGCGCGCTGGCGCTGCTGCCCTTCGTGTCGGACGTGTTCGAGAACTTCAAGGTGCAGATTCCCAAACCGCAGCGCGCCGTGGCCCTGAGCGCCGCTGCCGCCGCGCCGGGCGAGGCGTGGCACCTCGCCAAGATTGGCGCGCCGCAGGCCTGGGCCGCCGGTTTCAAGGGCCAGAACGTGAAAATTGGCCACCTGGACAGCGGGATTGACGCAGGCCACCCCCAGCTGAACGGCAAGGTGGCCGCCTTTGCCGAATTCAACGCCGCCGGGGACCGCGTGCAGGGCGCGGCCACCCGCGACACCACCAACCACGGCACCCACACGGCGGGCCTGCTGGTGGGTGACACGGTGGGCGTGGCCCCCAGTGCCAAGGTGATCAGCGCGCTGGTGCTGCCGAACAACGAGGGCACCTTCGCCCAGGTGATTGCCGGGATGCAGTACGTGCTGGACCCTGACAACAACGCCAACACCGATGACGGCGCCGACGTGGTGAACATGAGCCTGGGCATTCCCGGCACCTTTGATGAATTCATCGTGCCGGTGCAGAACATGCTGCAGGCGGGCGTGGTGCCGGTCTTCGCCATCGGCAACTTTGGCCCGTCCCCGGCCAGCACCGGCAGCCCCGGCAACATCCCCGACGTGATTGGCGTGGGCGCCGTGGACAAGAACGGGCAGGTGGCGAGCTTCAGCAGCCGTGGTCCGGTGAACTGGACCAGCACCATCAAGGGCGTGTTCGTGAAGCCGGACATCGCCGCGCCCGGCGTGGAAATCACCAGCGCCTTCCCCAACGGGCAGTACGGCGCGCTCAGCGGCTCCTCGCAGGCCAGCCCCATCGCGGCGGGCGCTGTGGCCCTGATGCTCTCGGCCAAGCCTGGCACGGGCGTGGACGCCATTAAAAACGCCCTGTATACCAGTGCCAGCAACGCGGGCAGCAAGAACAACAACGTGGGGTACGGCCTGATCAGCGTGCCCGGCGCCCTGGGCAAGCTGGGCGTGGGCGCAGGTACGCCTGCGCCGGCCCCGACGCCTCCAGCACCCACCCCCCCGGCGCCCACCCCCACACCCCCTGCACCCACGCCTCCGGCCCCGACCCCGCCCGCGCCGACGCCCCCAGCGCCCACCCCCACGCCGCCCACGGGTCCGGCTGGTTACACCCTATGCGCCATTGAGGGCAGCAAGTGCGACTTCAGCGGGCAGAAGGACGCCGCTTTCGGTACGGCCGGCAAGTACCTGACCGGCGTGGGCACCGACGGCTTTAACTGCACCGTGGCCGAGTGGGGCCGCGACCCCGCGCCCGGCCAGCGCAAGGGCTGCTTTATCAAGGACCGCCCCGGTGCGGGCCCGGCCCCCACGCCGCCCGCCCCAACCCCCACCCCGCCCAGCAGCAGCAAGAAGCCGCGCGTGCTGCTGGTGGACGACGACATGGGCCAGGGCGCCGACGTGACGAACGCGCTGCGCGAGGCCATCAAGGCCAATGCCGTGAGCGGCGGGGCCTTCGTGTGGAACACCCAGAGCCAGGGGCAAGTGCCGCTGAGCGAACTGAAGCGCGCCGATATCGTGGTGTGGGCCACGGGTGAGCAGTACCAGAACACCATCACGGCGGCCGATCAGAACGTGCTGCGCCAGTACGTGGAGGGCGGCGGCAACCTGCTGATCACCGGCCAGGACATCGGCTACGACATTGGCACCAGCGCCTTCTACACGGGCGTGCTGAAGACGCGCTTTGTGGCCGACAGCAGCGGGCAGGCCAAGTTCGTGACGCGCGGGGCGTTTGGCAACACCGCCTTTACCCTGAATGCGGACAGCAGCGCCAAGAACCAGTACTACCCCGACGTGATCGCTGACCAGGGCAGCAGCAGCGTGGTGGCCTCGTGGGGTACGGCCAACGCCACGGCCGGCACGATTACCGCCCAGAGCATCCGCGTGGACCCCAACCGCAACCGCGCGGCCCAGAAGGTGCAGGACCCGCGCGGGCTGGTGGAGCAGATCGCGGCCAACCTGATCGGTGGCATTCTGAACCAGATTCTGGGCGGCAACACCCAGGCCCAGACCCGCAACCAGCCGCGCGTGAGTGCACAGAACGCCGGTGAAAACGCCGGGGCCATCGTGGCGAACGACGCGGGCAAGTACCGCACCGTGACCATGGGCTTCGGGCTGGAGGGCCTGACCCCCAACAGCCGCAACATCCTGATGAAGACCGCCTTCGACTGGCTGATGAAGTAAAAGCGGTGGTCTGAACGCAGAAACTGGAGCCGCCCCGGGATATCCCTGGGGCGGCTTTGGCGTGCATCAACAAGGTGCTCGGCAGCACGGGTGGCGGTGAGGGGCTCTGGGGTCCAGCGGTTGAGCCTGGCTTGGGCGGTTCCCCTCTTCCTTCCCTCAAGGCTGGCTGTGGAGTTTGTGCGGCTGGCCTTTCTGGTTTTCCCATGCGGCGCTGTGGGGCAGCTTTTACCTTCAAACCATGCCGACCCTCAAAGACATCATGACCCGCGACCTCACCACCACCGACCCCCGCGCCACCCTGAAGGAAGTCGCCACCCTGATGCGCGAACAGGACATTGGCAACGTGCTGATCATGGACGGCGAGACCCTGCAGGGGATCATCACTGACCGCGACATCGTGGTGCGCGCCGTGGCCTACGGGCACGACCTGGGCAGCGTGGCCAGCGACTACGCCACCGGGGGCGTGTTTACCCTGGAGTCGGACACCGATGTGCAGGACGCCGCCCGCCAGATGGCCCAGCGCCAGGTGCGCCGCCTGCCGGTGACTGAAAACGGTCAGGTGGTGGGCATCGTGAGCCTCGGCGACCTCGCCACCCGCACTTCTGGCGGCGCGGACGAGCAGGCGCTGCAGGGCATCAGCCAGCCCACGATCTGAACCCAAACAAGCAGGCCACCTCTCCCGTTATTCAGGAGAGGTGGCCTGCTTGTGGGTGAAGGGGCGCCCGCTTCTACAGGACTCGTCCGATGACAGAGCAGAGTGGGAAGAGCGCAGGGATGCTTCTCAATTGCCGTAGCCCTGTCCGTTCATCACTCTGCGAGTCCGCTTACTCCTCGCCCTGCGTACCGGCTTAGCCCAGGTCGCGCAGCTTGCGGTACAGCTCTTTTTGCTCCTCGGTCAGCTGCGAGGGCACGGTCACGTTCAGTTTCACGTACAGGTCGCCGCGTGTGCCGTCCTTGCGGGGCCAGCCCTGGCCGCGCAGGCGCATGCGGCGCCCGCCACTGCTGCCCGGGGGAATGCTGAGGTTCCCCTTGCCAGAGAGCGTCTGCACCGTCACGTCGCCGCCCAGGGCCGCCACCGGAGCAGGCACGTCGACGCTGGTGGTCAGGTGGTCGCCGTCCAGGTCAAAGCGGGCGTCTTCCAGCACGCGGATGGTCAGCAGCACGTCGCCGCCGCCGGGGCCCTGGCCCGCCAGCCGCAGCCGGGCGCCGTCGCGGGTGCCGGCGGGCACGCGCAGCGACAGGCGCTTGCCGTCCACGTTGATCACCTCGTCCGAGCCCTGAAAGGCTTCTTCCAGCGTGACCTGCAGCTCGCCTTCTACGTTCTGCACAAAGCGCCGCCCCTGCCCGGCGCCCCCTAAGCCCCCCAGCAGGTCTTCCAGGTTCACCTGCGCGCCCTGGAAGCCGGGCCCCGGGCCGCCCCCACGCCGCCCGGCTTGGCCGAACAGCCCCTGAAAAA
Source organism: Deinococcus aquaedulcis (assembly GCF_019693445.1). Classification (NCBI taxonomy): domain Bacteria; kingdom Thermotogati; phylum Deinococcota; class Deinococci; order Deinococcales; family Deinococcaceae; genus Deinococcus; species Deinococcus aquaedulcis. Next base: position 67,528 of record NZ_JAHRBL010000011.1, read on the forward strand.
AGTCGCTGAACTGCCCCGGGTCAAACCCCGAGAAGTCCCCGCCCTGAAAGCCGCCTGCGCCGGGCCCCGCGTAGCCGGGGGGCACCTGCCCGGTGTGCCCGAACTGATCGTACACCTTGCGCTTTTCCGGGTCCGAGAGCACCGCGTAGGCCTCGCCAATCTCCTTGAACCGTTCGGCGGCTTTCTCGTCCCCGGCGTTCTTGTCGGGGTGGTACTGCTTGGCCAGCTTGCGGTAGGCACTTTTAATGTCCGCGTCAGACGCGCCGCGCGACACGCCCAGCACGTCGTAGTAATCCTTGTAGGCCATGAACACCTCCTTTCAGTCGGTGGGTCTAGGGGTCAGAGGGTCGAAGGGTCTAGAGATCAGCCGGGCCCAGCTTGTTCAGCACAGCTTTCAGGCCATATGCACTGGCGATGTCCAGGGCGGTATGGCCGCGCTTGTCGCTGGCATCCGGGTGGGCGCCGTGCGAGAGCAGCAGGTCCAGCACATCGGTGCGGGGGGCGCGGCGGCCGGTCTGGTAGGCCAGTCCTTCCACATCTACGGTGTGCAGCAGCGGCGGCCAGTAGCGGGGGTCGTTGGCGTCGGCGCCCTTTTTCAGCAGCTCGCGGACAAAAGCGGGCGGCGCGTCCCGGTCAATGGCGAGGTTCAGCAGCGGCAGCCGCTCGCGCTCGGGCCAGAAGTTCACGTCGTGCACAAAGGCCAGCAGGGTGCGCAGATCGGTCTCGGCGGCGCCGTGGCGCAGCGCCCAGGCCAGGGCCTCGTGCGCCCGGGTCTGGCTGGGCGCGGGCAGGTCGGCGCTCAGGGTGCCGGCCTTCAGCGCCGCAATCAGCGGATTGGCGTCTTCGCGCCGCACCAGCTTCAGGTACTCGCCCTCCACCTGCTCGCGTGCCCAGCCCACCTTGCGCAGAAACTTCAGGCTGCTGCCCACGCTGGGGTTGGCCTGGAAGCACTTGACAGGAATGCGCCGCGCCAGTTCCTCCCAGCCGTATTCTCCGTGCAGGTGCGTCACCAGCCGCTCTAGCGTCACGCCATGCAAGGGGTCGCGGGCCGCTGATGGCTGACGCTCCTGCTTTTCTCCATCACCCATCAACGGTCCTCCCCATCACGCTTTTTTGCTCACGACCACGCGGGCCGGGCGCACCAGCCGGTCCCCCATACGGAAGCCCACCTGGTACACCTGCACCACGACGTCGTCCTGCTCGCCGTCCACCACCTGCAGCGCCTCGTGCCACTGGGGGTCAAAGGCCTCGCCTTCCTTGCCGGTGGCTTCCAGGCCCAGCCCCGAGAACACGCCCAGCACCTTGCCCTGCACGGCCTGCATACCGGGAATCAGCTTGGCGGGGTCGGCGGCGCCCATGCTCACGGCGCGGTCCAGGTCGTCGTAAATGGGCATCAGGGCCTCGGCGGCCTTGCTGACGCCCTGCCCCTGGGCGGCCTGCACGTCGTCCTGGGTGCGGCGGCGGTAGCTTTCGAAGTCGGCGGCGAGGCGGGCGAGCCGGTTTTTCAGCTCGGCGTTCTCCTTTTCCAGCTCATCGGCGCGCTGGAGCTTGTCCATCATTTCCTTGACCTGGCCCAGCATGCCTTCGTCCATGCCGTCCAGGCCGGGGAACGCCGTGTCCTGGTCTTCATCCATGTTGTCGGTGTCGGTTTCGGGCACGTCCAGTTCGGTCTCGGTGCCCTGAGTGTCGGTGTCAGGCGTCTGGCCGGGTTTGTGTTCGTCGGTCATCTTGGGGCCTCGCTTTCGGAACATTGGTTCCAGAGTAGTGGAGTGGAAGAGGGGAGAGGCGGCGCGCTGGCCGTCCTCTCCCGGGAGAACCCCTCCGCCCCTTCGGGGCACTTCCCCTGAGAGGGGAGGCAGGGGGGCTGTGTCGTCTCCCCTGGGCGGGGAGCGGTCGCCGCAGGGCGACTGAGGGGTGGCCTTATTCCGCCGGCTTGAAGTCCGCGTCGATCACGTCGTCGTCGGCCTTGTTCGCCTGGGGCTGGCCCTGGGCGCCCGCGCCGGCGTCCTGCCCCTGCGCACCGGCCTGGGCGGCCGTCATGAAGCTGCGCAGTTCCTCTTCCAGCCGCTTCTGGGCGGCCTCGATCTTGGCGTCGTCGTCGCTGCGCACCGCTTCCTCGGCCTCGTCAGCGGCGGCTTTGAGCTTGTCCTTGGCGTCACCTGCGGCGCCTTCGTTTTCCTCGATCTGGCCCAGGGCCTGCACACGCATGGAGTCGAGGTTGTTGCGCTTCTCGACGCGCTCGCGGCGCTTCTTGTCGGCCTCGGCGTTCTGCTCGGCTTCCTTCACCATGCGCTCCACATCGCTCTTGTCCAGCGTGGTGGTGTTCTCGATGCGGATGCTGGCTTCCTTGCCGCTCTGCTTTTCCTTGGCGGTCACGTGCAGAATGCCGTTGGCGTCGATGTCGAAGGTCACTTCGATCTGGGGCTGACCGGCGCGCATGGGGGGAATGCCTTCGAGCTTGAAGCGGCCCAGGCTCTTGTTGTCGGCGGCCATGGGGCGCTCGCCCTGCAGCACGTTGATCTCCACGCCGGGCTGGTTGTTCTCGGCAGTGGTGTAGATCTCGGTCTTCTTGGCGGGGACCGTGGTGTTGCGGGTGATCATCGGCGCGATCATGCCGCCCTTGACCTCCACGCCCAGCGTCAGGGGCGTGACGTCGACCAGCACAATGTCGCCCAGCGCGCTGTCGCCCTGAATAATCCCGGCCTGCACGGCGGCGCCCAGCGCCACGGCTTCGTCGGGGTTCACGGACTCGTTCGGGGTCTTGCCCACGATGTCCTGCACGATGCGCTTGACGGCGGGAATGCGGGTGGAGCCGCCCACCAGAATCACTTCGTCAATCTTGCCCGCGTCCAGCTTGGCGTCCGCCAGGGCCTGCTCGACGGGCTTGCGCACGCGGCGCAGCAGGTCGGCGGTCAGTTCCTCAAACTTGGCGCGCGACAGGGTGCGCTCCAGGTGCATGGGGGTGCGGGTTTCGGGGTCGAAGGTGATGAAGGGCAGGCTGATGGTGGTCTCAGAGGCGTTGCTCAGCTCGATCTTGGCCTTTTCGGCGGCCTCGATCAGGCGCTGCAGGGCCTGCTTGTCCTTGCGCAGGTCGAAGGAGTTGTCCTTCTGGAATTCGCCGGCCAGCCAGTCCACGATGCGCTGGTCGAAGTCCGCGCCGCCCAGGTGGGTGTCGCCGGAGGTGGACTTCACCTCGAACACGCCGTCACCCAGTTCGAGGATGGTCACGTCGAAGGTGCCGCCGCCCAGGTCGAAGACCAGCACGGTCTCGTTGCCCTTGCGCTCCAGGCCGTAGGCCAGGGCAGCGGCGGTGGGCTCGTTGATCACGCGCAGCACGTTCAGGCCCGCGATCTCACCGGCCTGCTTGGTGGCTTCGCGCTGCGAGTTGTCGAAGTACGCGGGCACGGTGACCACCACGTCCTTGATCTTCTCGCCCAGCTTGGCGCTGGCGTCCTGCACCAGCTTACCCAGCACCTCGGCGCTGACCTGCTCGGGGGCGAGGTCCTTGCCGTTCACTTCAATACGCACGGAGCCGCCGGGACCTTCTTTCACGGTAAAGGGGCTGCGCGCGGCTTCTTCTTTCACCTCGTCCCAGCGGCGGCCGATGAAGCGCTTGACTTCAAAGAGGGTCGCGGCGGGGTTCAGGGCGGCCTGGCGGCGGGCAATCTGGCCCACCAGCCGCTCGTCGCCCTTGTAGGCCACAACGGAGGGGGTGGTGCGCGCGCCTTCGGCGTTCACGATCACTTCGGGGCGACCGCCTTCCATCACGGCGATCACGGAGTTGGTGGTACCAAGGTCAATTCCGACTGCTTTGGGCATGTTGACTCCTGTAAGTATGGGGATTTGCCGCCATGTGGGCAGCAGTTCTGACTGCCATCAATCATAGGGCCACAGTTCAGGAGTGTCAATAGAGTTGAGTGCAGTGCGCTCAAGTTTAGGGCGGGTGAAGAGGGAGCCAGGTCTGGCAGGTGGGGGTTACAAAGGGGGCGGGCCTGTTGGGGCCGGAGGCAGGGACGTCAGAAGCCGCGTGGGATGGTTGAGCTGTTTCTCCGGCCCCAACCGCTCACAAGCAGGTCTGTTCAGGGATGGGTCACGAAGTACAGAAATTCGCCCGTGGCCCGCCCAGCCAGGAAAATGGCCACCCCAGACGCGATCACAAGGAGGGGCAGCCGCAGGCGCGACAGCTGCGGGTACCGGGTCAGCAGTTTTGAGGAGGCTTCGAGAAGGAACTTCACCCCCGCAGCTTAGCGGCGAGCAGGGAAGGGCCGCCTGGGTTCCCTCTGCCTGGCCTGTCTGCTCTGCCGCCGCAAACCTGCCTTGGCGCTGAAACCCCTTTACCCCAGTTCCTGAAGGGGCACCACCGCTGCCACATTGCCCACAATGCGGCCTGCATGCCAGCGCGGGGTGCCGGTCACCACCACGTCCACCAGCACCCCGTCGGGGCGGCGCAGGCGGGTGCGGTAGGACGAACTCTGGCCGCCCCGGCGCTCGGCACGGGCCGCCTGCAACCGGGCATGGTCCTCGGGCAGCGTGAACTCAAAGGGCGTGCGGCCCAGCACGCGCTCCGGGGTGGTCCCCAGCAGCTCGGCGTAGGCGCGGTTCACGTACACAAAGCGGCCGTCCTCGTCGGTGACCGTCAGGCCGTGTTCCACGCTTTCCATCAGCTGCCGGGCAAAGGCGAGTTCCTCGGCGTAGGATTCCTGCAGCAGGCGGTGGCCGCGCACCATGCGCACGATGCGCGGGGCCAGCCACGCGGCAATCAGTTGCACCGCCACCAGCGGTCCCAGCACCCAGAACGCCTGCGGGCGCGGCACCAGCCACACCACCAGAAAACTGTTCAGGGCCAGCAGGGCGAACAGCAGGTACGCCCAGCGCAGCTCCAGCAGCCCCGGTCTCATGGCCGGTGTGGACCGCCTGGATGGGAAACAAGGGGCCGGGCCATGCGGGCGCCCGGCGGCAGGCCAGACCCACGCCGGAAGGAAAGCGACAGCGCCGCAGCCCGCTCCATGCCTTAGGGTGCTGGGCCCGGGGTTACAGGGCTCTTACAAAAGTCTGACTGAGGCGCGGCAGGTGCGGCACGGTGAAGCGCCGCCCCCGCCTAGACTGGAGCCATGGCCCGTCTGCGTCATCTGCTCTCCTCCCAGAACGCAGTGCTCTTGGCGATGGCGGTTTGGTTGACGTTTTCCCTGGTTTCACGCGTTCGAGAGGCACCGGAGACGTGGGCCGACCTGCTCATGTTGGCCCTTCAAGCCGGGGGAACCGCGCTCCTGTGGGGCGTGGTGACCGGGCAACTCCTGCTGGCGGTCTGCCCTGTTCCGCCGCCTGAGGCAGCCCAGTCGCAGACACCGCCTACTGTGCCGCCACGCCAGGGCCACGCCCTGATGAGCGGTTCGGTGGGACTGGCGTTTCTGGTGATGGCGGCCGTGATGGTCCTGCCCATCCGTATCTGGCTGTCACCGCCGCCGCAGGTCGTGGAAGGGGCAACCTTCGAGCTGAGCGAAGTGTTGCGTGACGCGGGCTGGCAGCCAGTCCCCTGCTCGGCCTTGAGGCCAGTCCCCAATTCTGCGGGCCTCTGTTTTGGGGTGTGGGCCGATGGCCCTTCTGCTGCCCAGCGGCTGACCAGTACCCTGAAGGCGGTCTACGGCACTCCAGAAGCCACGCGGCTTCAGCGGCAAGGCAATCTGCTGACGGCCCAGGTGCGGCTGCAGGTGCCTCTGAACCTGTGGAGAGCTGTGCCGGTTGACCTGACGGCCCAGGGCCTGATTTTTGTGAACCAGCGTCAACCCCTCTCGGCCACCGAGCGCTGGCTGGCAGGCCAGGCCACACCCACCTTCCTGCAGGTGAGGAGGCCATGACGCGGTCGGCCCTGGACCCTACAATCGCCCGATTCGTGGCGCAGCCGCGCCGCATCGGCGCACGCCTGATGCTTGTTTGTTTTGCGCTGCTGCTTGTGGTCTTGGTGCTTATGCTGGGCCTGCTGTTCACCGATTCCTGGGGCAGAGCGGGGCAGCGCCTCGATCTCGTCATGGAGGCGTATATCGTGCTGCAGGCACTCCTGCTGGCAGCGGCTCTGCACGCCCAGCTGGGCGCAGCAGCCGGCCCGGTGGCGCCGCTCTGGCAGCTCTGGCGCCAGCCGGCGCTGCGCGATCTGCCAGAACTGCCCCCACTGCCCCGCTGGAAACTGGCGCTGTGTTACGCCCTGCCTCTCCTGGCAGCGGCGGGCCTGCTCACCATGATGGCGCAGACTTCCGCCCGCCTGGAACGCGCCTGGGTGCCGGTGCAGGAGCGTTATGAGCTGGAAGCCATGCAGGGCGCCGGCCTGGCCGCGCCCCTCATTCAGCTGGACTGCGCGGCGGTGCCAATCCCGACCACCACCGAGAGCCGCTGTTTCATTCTGGCGCCGAAGGCGGCGCGGCCAGATCCGGAACGTTTCCTGAGGGCCTGGGTCGACGATATGCGCAGCTGGGTGGACTGGAGCGGCCCGGAACCCGTTCGGCGCGAGGCCCCACCCCTGCGCCTGAAGCTGTGGCAGGGGGGCGGCTTTGCCGGGGCTGATCAGCGCGTGGACCTGCGGGTCAGCCGCGGAGACGGGCCCGAGGAGATCCCTGTGGACCACCGCCTGCTGTTCGTGACCCGCGTAGGGGAGCAAACGGGCACTGTTCCTGCGGCCTCAGAAGCCCTGACCAATTGGCTGGGGCAGCAGGTCTTTCACACCCTGCTGGTGGTGACGCCTGAGGAGTAGCGCCGTCAAGAGACGCGCGTCGCGGTCACAACTGCCGCTGCTCCCTATCCTGGGCAGGTGACCGCCCCCGACGCCGCTGCCCCCCACATTCACCTGCCCGACGGCTCCTGCTGCAAGCCCAAACGATTCGCCCACCTGCACCAGCACACGCAATACAGCCTGCTGGACGGCGCGGCGAAACTGAAGGACCTGCTGAAATGGGCCAAGGAGGTCACGCCGGAAGGCTGCACCCCGGCCCTGGCGATGACCGACCACGGCAACATGCACGGGGCGGTGCATTTCTACAACTACGCGACCGGCATGGGCGTCAAGCCGATCATCGGGTACGAGGCGTATGTGGTCCCCGGGCAGGGCACCCGGCGCGACCGCACGCGCGGGCAGGACGGCGAGAAGGGCATCTTTCACCTGACGCTGCTGGCGCGCGACTTTGAGGGCTACCAGAATCTGTGCCGCCTGAGCAGCCGGGGCTATACCGAAGGCTATTACTACAAGCCGCGCATTGACCACGAACTGCTGCAGGAGCACCACAAAGGGGTGATCGCCTTTTCCGGCTGCCTGGGCAGCGAGGTGCAGCAACTGCTGCTGCAAGGCCGCGAGGACGACGCCAAAAAGCGGCTGCTGTGGTACCGCGAGCTGTTCGGGGAAAACTACTTTATTGAGATTCAGGACCACGGGCTGCCGGAACAGAAGAAGAACAACCCCATCCTGAAAGCCTGGGCGCAGGAACTGGGCATTGGCCTGGTCGCCACCAATGACGGCCACTACGTGAAGAAGTCCGACGCCACCGCCCATGAGACGCTGCTGGCCATTCAGACCAAAGCCACGCTGGCCGACGAGAACCGCTTCAAGTTCCCCTGCGACGAGTTCTATGTGAAGGACCTCGAGGAAATGCAGCGCGCCCTGCCGGTGGCCGACTGGGGCGAGGAGCCCTTTGACAACACCGCCATGATTGCCGAGCTGTGCAACGTGGACCTGCCGGTGGGCAAAAAGCGCGTGTACCAGATGCCCGCCTTGCCCATCCCCGAGGGCCGCACCATGGCCGAGGAACTGCGGGTGCAGACCTACCGGGGCACGGTCAAGCGCTACCCCGGCCACGCCACCGAGAACCTGCTGCGCGACTACGCCCAGCGGTCCCTGGCGGCCCTGGGCGAGGACGCCCCGGCCGTGTTGAAACGCGTGGACGGCTGCGACGCCCGCACCTGCGACCTCGAAACGCTGCTGACGCTGCTGGCCTTCATGGGCAGTGTGTGGGAGGCGCGCGGCAAAGCGGCCGGCGAGAAGTACACGAAATACCCCGCGCTGGAACTCATGGAGGCAGAAGCCGAGGCCGGGGCGCTCCCCGCCTACGCCCACGAGGACTGCCGCAAGGCCAGCCAGAAGGACAGCGACACCGCCATCGAACTTGACCCCGCCGCGCCCGACGAGGAGACCACCCGCGCCCACCACAAGCACGCCCTGGTCATCCTACGCCGCGCCGAGTACGAGCTGAGCGTGATCAACAACATGGGCTTTCCCGACTACTTCCTGATCGTCGCGGACTACATCAACTGGGCCAAGGATCAGGACATCTCGGTGGGGCCGGGGCGTGGTTCGGGTGCCGGGTCGCTGGTGGCGTATGCCATGCGCATTACCAACCTCGATCCGCTGGAATTCGAGCTGCTGTTCGAGCGCTTCCTGAACCCCGACCGCATTTCCATGCCCGACTTCGACATTGACTTCAACGACGCCCGGCGCGGCGAGGTCATTGCCTACGTGCAGGACAAGTACGGCGAGGACAAGGTGGCGCAGATTGCTACCTTCGGAACGATGGCGAGTAAGGCGTGCCTGAAGGACGTGGCGCGCGTGATGGGCCTGGAATACGCCAAGGTGGACAAGGTCAGCAAGCTCATTCCGATCAAGTTCGGCAAAAGCTACTCGCTGGAACAGGCGCGCGAGGCCGTGCCAGACATTCAGCAGTTCCTGGCCGAGGACGCCCAGCTTCTCGAAGCCTACGAGTTCGCGCAGAAGCTGGAGGGCCTGACCCGCCACGCCTCGGTGCACGCGGCGGGCGTGGTGATCGGCAAGACGCAGCTGACGGACCTTGTGCCGGTGATGCGCGACACGTCCGGCGAGGGCATGGTCTGCCAGTACGACATGAAGGCCGTCGAGGACATTGGCCTGATCAAGATGGACTTCCTGGGCCTGCGCACCCTGTCGTTTCTGGACGAGGCCAAGCGCATCCTCAAGGAATCCGGCACCGACTTCGAGGACACCTACGGCACCTTCGACCACATTCCCTTCGACGACGAGAAGACCTACGCCCTGATGAGCCGGGGCGACACCAAGGGCGTGTTTCAGCTCGAAGGCGCCGGGATTGCCGATGCCTCCCGCCGCCTGAAGCCCCGCCGTCTGGCCGACATTATCGCGCTCTCGGCCCTGTACCGCCCGGGCCCCATGGAAAACATTCCCACCTATGTCCGGCGCCACCACGGCCTGGAGGAGGTGGACTATGTACGCGACGGCTTTCCCGCCAGCGCCCAGCACCTGGAAAAAATCCTGGCCGAAACCTACGGCATTCCCGTGTACCAGGAGCAGATCATGCAGATCGCTTCGGAGGTCGCGGGCTTCTCCCTGGGCGGCGCCGACCTGCTGCGCCGCGCGATGGGCAAGAAAGACGCCGAGGAGATGAAGCGACAGCGGCAGATCTTTGTGGACGGCGCCGAAAAGAATGGCGTGCCCAAAGAAGAAGGCAATAAGCTCTTTGATTTGCTGGACGCCTTTGCGAATTACGGGTTCAATAAGTGTTTGACGGGCGACACGCGCGTGCCGGTGGCGGGCGGCGAACTGCGCCGCATAGAGGACCTGTACCGCGAAGGCCAGCAAGTTGAGCTCCCCAGCGTGAACGCCGCGTACCGCCTGGAATTGCGCCCCACCGGGCAGTTCTTCGACAACGGCGTGAAACCCGTGTTCAAGGTGAAGACCGCGCTGGGCCGCGAACTGACGGCTACCGGGAACCACCCCCTGCTGACCCTGGACGGCTGGCGAAACGTGGACGACCTGACGGCGGGCGACCGGATCGCCGCGCCGGCCCGCCTGCCGGAACTGGGCACCGACCACTGGCCCGAGCACGAAGCGGGCCTGCTGGGCTGGGTGCTGGCCGAGGGCAACACCTGCCACCCCTGCGGCGCCTACCTGTACTCGCAAAGTGAAGCGCAGGTGGCCGACATGGTGGCGCTGGCCGGGCAGTTCCCCAACACCCGGCCCAGCGTGAAGGCCAGACCTGACCGCCACAACGTGCACGACGTGTACCTGGGCACTGGCCTGCGCGGCAGTGCGGCGGGCAAGTCGGGCGTGCGGCTGTGGCTGGAAGGGCTGGGGCTGGTGGGCGTGAAAGCCACCGAGAAGGCGCTGCCCTCTGCCGCCTTCCGTCTGAACAACGCTTCTCTGGCGGTGCTGGTGGGCCGCTACTGGTCGGGCGACGGGTTCCTGTCTGGCCCGGGGAACACCACGCCGTTCGCCGCCACGGCCTCGCGCCAGCTGGCCAACGATCTGGCACATGTGCTGCTGCGCCTGGGCATGGTGGCCAAGGTCAGCGAGAAGCACTTTGCGTATGCGCGTGGCGAGGACACCGCTGGCCGCACCGGGTACACCGTGCATCTGGTGGGGCGGCGTTCCATTGACCAGTTCCTGACGGTGGTCGCGCCGCATCTCGTGGGCCGCGAGGCGCAACTGGCTGCGCTGCGTGCTTACTACGCGGGCGTGCCACAGGGCCGTGAGACGGTGGACACCTTGCCCGCCAGCATCAAGGCCCGCGTGCAGATCGCCAAGCAGGCCAGCGGCCTGGGCTGGCGCGAGATTGAAGCGCAGACCGGGGTGTGCACCAAGGAGTTTTACGGCGCCCCCAAGGCCCACAAGAAGGGCTTCCGCCGCGCCACGATTCAGACGCTGGGCGAGTTTTTCGAGGATGCCGCCCTGCTGGACGCCTGCTCGGATGAGCTGTACTGGGACACCATTGTCAGCATTGAACCTGCGGGCGAGGCCCAGACCTACGACCTGGAAGTGCCGGGCACCCACAACTTCGTGGCGAACGATCTGGTGGTGCACAACAGCCACTCGGCGGCGTACGGGGTCATCACCTACCAGACGGCGTGGCTCAAAGCCAACTACCCCGTTCAATTCATGGCCGCGCTTTTAACAGTAGAGCGCAAGGATTCAGACAAGGTCGCGGAATATGTCAGTGACGCCCGCAAGATGGACGTGCGGGTGCTGCCGCCCGACATCAACCGCTCCAGCGCCGACTTTGCGGTGCAGGGTGAGGAGATTCTGTTCGGTCTGTACGCCATCAAGGGCCTGGGCGAGGCCGCCGTGCAGAAGATTCTGGAAGAGCGCGAGCGCGCCGGGCGCTACAAGTCCCTGGCGGACTTCTGCTCGCGCCTGGGCAATAAGGTCTGCAACCGCAAAGCTCTGGAAAGCCTGATCAAGAGCGGGGCCTTTGACGAGTTTGGCGAGCGCAACCAGCTGCTGCACAGCCTGGAAGATGCCCTGGCCGACGCAGCTGGGGCCGCCGAGGTGAATGCCCGTGCCCAGAGCGGCATGGCGATGATGTTCGGCATGGACGAGGTGAAGCAGGAGCGGCCCCTGCGCGCCGGCATTGCGCCCTTCACCGACCTGGAACGCCTGAGTATTGAGAAAGAGGCGCTGGGCCTGTACATTTCCGGCCACCCGCTGGAACAGCACGAGGGGCTGCGCGAGGCCGCCAGCTGCCGTATCTCCGACCTGGATACGTGGTTCCAGACGCAGAACGTGGCGCCCGGCAAACGCATCAAGGCCGTGCTGGCCGGCATGATCGAGAGCGTGGTCAAGAAACCCACCAAATCGGGCGGCATGATGGCCCGCTTCATCCTGGCCGACGAATCCGGGCAGACCGAACTGGTGGCCTTTTCACGGGCCTACGAGCGCATTCAGGACAAGCTGGTGAACGACACCCCCGCCCTGGTGATCGTGGAACTGGAGTCCGAGGACGGCGGCCTGCGCGCCATTGCCGAGGAAGTGGTGAGTGTGGAGCAGCTGGCCGACGTGCCCAAAGTCATGTACGTGACCATTGACCTGGAGAACGCCACGCCGGATGCGGTGGGCGAGTTCCAGAGCGTGCTGGACGAGCACGCGGGGTCTATGCCCACCTACCTGCGCCTGGAAACGCCGGAACAGTTCGTGCTGTACCAGCTGGACCACGGCATGGGCAGCCCGGACGCCATTCGCGTGCTGAACCAGACCTTCCCCTGGGCCGAAGCCTACCTGGCCTACGACCAGCAGACGATCCTGGGCCGCTTTGCGCCCAAGCCGCCGGCGTGGATGCAGCGGCAGGGTGGTGGGATGCGGGCGTAACCCCTCCGCCCCTGCGGGGCACCTCCCCTCAAGGGGAGGCTAGAGCTAGGTGCCCAAGCAAAATTGGATGCGGAGGCAAAGGGAGAAGCGTAGCGTCTGCTCATGCGCGACCTGTACTCCCAGCACCTTGTCTCACGGGCGCGGGAATTGCGAAGAAACATGACACCCGCCGAGCGCAAGCTCTGGTATGACGCGCTGCGCTCGCATCCGGTGAAATTCCGGCGTCAGGTGCCGTTGGCGGGGTACATCCTCGATTTCTACGCACCTTCCGTCCGAATCTGTATTGAGCTGGACGGCGCTTCGCACGATTCACCAGAGGCGCAGGCCTATGACCGCGAACGCACGAGGGTTCTGGAGGGCCTTGGCATCTGTGTAGTCCGCTTTCGTAACGAGGAAGTTTTGGAGAAGCTTCCCGCTGTCCTGACGGCCCTGGACATACTTGTGAAGGGGAGACAGGCCTGACCAGCCTCCCCTCAAGGGGAGGTGCCCCGCAGGGGCGGAGGGGTCCCCACCACCAAGTCCACCACGTCCCCCACCCATCCCAGCGTCTGCAACCGCCCAGCAATCAGGCTGCGGTGACACTCGCCCGCCTCGCGCTCGTAGCACAGCAGGGCCACCCGCTCCCGTGCGGCCAAAGTACCCAACTCATCCAGCGCCTCCCCCTTCGTAGCCAGATGCAGGGTGTACCCCACCCTCAGCGCGGCAAAGTCCTTGTCCAGCTTGTACGCCTTGCGCAGCGCGGGGGGCGTGCCCAGCGCGCGCAGGTGCCGGTAGCTCATGCCCTGTTCAGCCAGCGCCTGCCCCAGCGCGGTTTTGCTGTAGCCCCGGCGGCGGCTCTGGGCGCGCTCGCGGGTGTCCACCAGCACCGTCACCCCCGCCGCCTTCAGCGTGTCCAGAAAGGCGTGCAGCTCGGCGTCCTCGTAGCCAATCGTCCAGAGGGTCGGGGCACTCATGTCCCGCAGGGTAGGGGAGATGCCACCGCGCCACCGTGACCCCCATCCACCCCCACAAAAAAAGGCGAGCCCCACAGGCCCGCCCTCCTCTTTTCCCACAACCCACTGCCGACTCTCCACAACCCGCTTTACGCGTACTGCGCCCGCATCATCATGATCTTCAGTTCGTGCGGGCTGGTGGCGCTGGCCAGGGCGTCTTCCTCGGTCATCAGGCCGCCCTGTACCAAGTTGGCGAGGTGCTGGTCGAAGGTGTGCATGCCGCGCGCCCCACCTTCCAGGAGCGCCTGCTTGATTTCCTCGGTGCGCTCCGGGTCCTTGATGCACTCGCGCACGGTGGGGGTGCCCAGCAGAATTTCCAGGCCCAGCACACGCCCGCCCCCCGCCTTGGGCAGCAGGCGCTGACTGATAATCCCCACGATGCTCTCGGAGAGGCCCTGGCGGATCTGGTCGCGCTCGTGCGGGGCGAAGAAGTCAATGATGCGGTTGACCGTGCGGATGGCGTCCTGGGTGTGCAGGGTGGAAAACACGAGGTGCCCGGTCTGCGCGGCCGAGAGGGCGGCTTCCACCGTTTCCTTATCGCGCATCTCGCCAATCAGGATCACATCGGGGTCCTGGCGCATGGAGGCGCGCAGGCCGTTGGCGAAGGTCAGGGTGTCCATGCCCAGCTCGCGCTGGCTGATCATCGCCGTCTTGTCCTTGTGCAGCACCTCAATGGGGTCCTCAAGGGTCACGATGTTCACGGGCTGCGTTTCGTTGATGTGGTCCAGCAGGCTGGCCAGGGTGGTGGTCTTGCCGCTGCCGGTGGGCCCGGTGACCAGAATCAGGCCGCGCTCGTGCTGGGCCAATTGCTCAAAGGTCTCCTGGGGCAGGCCCAGCTGCGCAAAGCTGGGAATGGGTTTTTCCTCAATCACGCGCATGATCAGGCCAATGCTGCCGCGCTGCCAGTAGGCGTTCACGCGAAAGCGCGCCAGCCCGGAGATGCCGTAGGCAAAGTCGGCCTCGCGGCGCTGCGTGAACTCTTCCCACATGGCGGGGGTCATCATTTCCCGCGCAAAGCCCTCCACGTGGTCGGGGGCCAGCTTGGTCTCGCCGTAGCGTTTGATCAGACCGTTCACGCGCCCGGCGGGCGGGCTTCCGGTACGCAGGTGGATGTCGCTTGCCCCTTCCTTGACCAGGGCAGTCAGAACGCTGTTGAGGACACTCATGGCGCCCTCAGGGTAAGCGGCGGCCTCTTACAGTTTTGCTGCAGGCGAGGGCAGCGCCCCTGTCTGCTCCTGCGGCGGGGTCTGGGCCGGGGCGCCGCGCAATCGCCGGCTCTCAAAGTCCGCGTGCTGCGACAGGTAGCGCAGCCACGCCTTGAGGCTCAGGTCGCCGTACTGGTTGTGCGGGGCGGTCAGGGTGTCGTCGGGGGCGGCGCGCTGCAGGCGCCGCGCGAGGTCCACGGTGGCCGCGCGGGTGGTGCTCACCTGCGCGCGCAGTTCGGGCATGGAGGCGTCCTGCGGCGGGCGGTGGGGGTGGTAGGTGTCCTCGGTGGGCGATTGACCGCGCAGGGCCGCCTCCATGCGGCTCTGGCCCCAGCGCTCAATGCCGATGATGTGGCCCAGCAATTCGCGGTTGGCGTGGGTATCGGCGGCGCGCTCGCTGCGGCCCGCCAGAAAGGTGCCAGAGCGTTCCAGGCTCTGCGCCAGATCGGCATAAGAGGACCGGGCGGCGGGACGTTCCAGCACGCGGCTGACCACCAACCCCGTCACCTCTTTCTTACGGGTGCGGGCCAGGTAGGCCGCGCCGGCCGCCACGCCAACCGTGGCGACCGTAACGAGGGCGGGCACGTAGGGACTGGCGCGTCGGCTCATGCCGCATGGTACGCGCTGGGGGTCAGGGGGGTTTCAGTCTGGACCACACTCCACCACGCTCCCCGGGGTGCCGATCAGGGCCACCACAGAGTCGGCGGGGCAGGGCAGACGCGCGGGCAGCATGAGGAGGTGGGCCAGCGTGTATTCGGGCAGGCCCAGCCCCAGACCCCGCGCGCCCCAGCCAAAGCCCTTGCCCAGCCGCCCGCCCTGGGGGTCGGCCGCCACGCAGGCCAGCACGGCGGCCTGGGCGCCTTCGGGGCTCAGCTTCGGCTCGCCGTACGTGGGCATAGCACTCAGGCGCGCGCCCCGGGGGTCGGTCAGGCGCCAGTACCAGCCTTCCTTTTTCTGGTGGGGCACATACAGCGCCATGCCCGCCTTCAGGGCCAGGGTGCGCAGCGGGTACAGCGCGCGCTCCGGGCCCACGATCAGGGTATGCAGCGCCGCCACCTGCGGGTGGGCCAGCAACTGGGCGGCGGCCTTGCGGGCATGGGTAAAGTTGGGGCAGTGCCCGTGCGGCGGCAGCGGGTAGGCGCAGGCGCGCCGGGCCTGCAACTCGTCCCACACCTGCTCGCGGTAGGCCCCAGCGGTCAGCATGGGCGCGCGGGCCCAGCCGGGTGACCCAGAATGGCGGCGGGCCCACGACGGGGCCCGCCTGTGCCCAGCAGGGGCACCTTACAGGGTCGCCAGCAGGTCGTGGTGGCTGAGCTTCAGATGCACCGCGCTGTCCACGCCAGCCACCGTGTCCAGCGGCACGAAATGGTCGCGGTTGTCGTCCGGCAGCCGCATGCGGATGTATTCACGGTCCACTTCCACCACTTGACCGTGCTGCACGCCGTCGGCGCAGAAAATGGGCATTCCCTGGGTAATCTCGTTCATCACGTCACCTCCGGTCTGGGCCGCGCCCGGGGGCGGGCCAGGCTGGCTTCTACTGTGTGGCCGCGCGGCCGGGCGCAGATGAGCCCCGCGTTCAGCCCTCCCAATGGTTGGCCGGCACTGGTCGGCCGGCAGCGCCGCCAAAAAAGCCGCCCCAGGGCCGAAGCCCGGGGCGACGCAGGGGGTTTCTCCCTCAGGCGCGGGCAGCGGCCTGGTTGATGGTTTCGGCCAGCATGGTCAGTTCCTTGTCGGTGGCCTTTTCCTCGTTCTCGGTGACGCGCAGCACTTCCAGGTGGCCCTGCTGGCCCAGCACCTCGGCGTAACGGGCCACGGTGCCGTAGCCGGCGATCTCGTAGTGCTCCACACGCTGGGCGCAGGCGATCAGGCCCGCGTCCTTCACTTCGGGGGCGGCCTGCTCCTGAATCATCTCGTTGCCTTCGGCAATCAGGCCCTGCATGGCTTTGCAGGTGTGACCGCCGGGGGTCATACCCAGGTCGTCAAACACCGTTTCCAGGCGCTGCACCTGCTGCTGGGTCTGTGCCAGGTGCTTGAGAAAGCCCTGCTGCAGTTCGGGATTGCTGGCGGCCTGCGCCATCTTGGGCAGGGCTTCGACCAACTGGGTTTCGGCGGAATAGAGATCCTTGAGCTGTTCGACGTAAAGATCGTGCAGGTTCTTCATGGCCGTCATATGTACCCTCCTTGGCGTTCTGCCGAATCATCGGGCGCGGGGTCTAAAGCTCCTGCCCAGTTCGGTGAAGCCCGCTTCACCCCGTTCATGGGCCAGCACAGAGGCGTGTCAAGGGCCGCTCAACAGGCGCGCCCGGACAGCCGACCGGGGACGGCGGGGCCGGGGGCGCGGTATTATGGGCGCGTGCGGCTGCTGCTGCTGTCTGACATTCACGCCAACCACACTGCCCTGCAGGCGGTGATGGCCGACGCTGCCACGCGCCGCTACGATCAGGTGATCAGCCTGGGGGACGCCGTGGGCTACGGTCCCCACCCGCGCGAAGTGCTGGACGTGCTGCGCGACCTTGACGCCGTGTGCATTCTGGGCAACCACGACGACATGCTGCTGCAATACGCCGATGGCCGCCGCGAGGCCAAGGACAGCGTGGTCTCTATGGCCCTGCGCTGGCAGCTTGAGCGCCTCTCGGAGCGCGATATCGCCTGGGTGCGGCTGTGGCGCGACGGCATTGACGACCCCGATGTGGGTGCCCGCTACCGCCACGGCACCCCCAGCAGCCTGGACGACTACACCGATTCGGTGCCCGCCGCCCGCGAGGCCTTTGCCCAGTGGCAGGGGCGCCTGGCCTTTGTGGGCCACACCCACAACCCGGCCGTGTACGCCACCCTGAATTCCCCGGTGGGCGACTGGATCAAGGTGCAGCACTTTCAGGACGGGGGCAGCTACATGGTGCCGCCCAGCACGCGCGTGATCCTGAACCCCGGCAGTGTGGGCCAGCCGCGCGACGGCAACCCGCAGGCCAGCTACGCGGTCTACGATTCCTCGCGCGCGCACTTCGAGGTGTTCCGCGTGACCTACGACGTGGAGCGCGCCCAGGAAGCCGCGCTGGAGGCCGGCCTGCCCCAAGTGCTGGCCGCGCGCCTCGCCATTGGCAAGTGAGCCCGGATGTCCTGGGGCACGGGGCCATGAGCGCCCTCCTGCCAGAGCCGCACGCCGCGCTGCTGGAACAGACCGGCACCTTTGCGGGCAACGCCCTGCTGCTGACCGGCCCGGCGCGGGTGGGCAAGCGCGCCCTGGCGCAGGCGGTGGCCGCGCAGCACAACTGTCAGGGGGTGCGGGGCATGTACGGCGAGGCCTGCGGGGCCTGTCCCTCCTGCCGGGCGCTGGCGGCGGGCGCGCACCCGGACCTGCTCCAGATCGAGCCGCGCGCCACGACCACCACCGGCAAGGCCGCGCGGCGCAAGCTGATTCCCATTGGCGCCATTCTGGAGGCCCGAGACAAGGGCCGCGAGTACGACACCCACGTCTTTGAGTTTCTGGAGGTGCGCCCCACCTTCACCCGGCGCGTGGTGATTGTGGACGGCGCCGAGCATCTGGGCCAGGAAGCCGCCAACGCCCTGCTGAAGCTGGTGGAAGAGCCGCCCCACCGCGCCCTGTTCGTGTTTCTGGCCGAGGACCTGCGCGCGGTGCTGCCCACCATCGTCAGCCGCAGCGCCCGCCTGAATGTGGCGCCGCTGCCCGACGCCCTGCTGGAACGCGCCCTGGTGCTGGGGGGAAGCGCCCCCGATCCCACCCTGGTGGCCTTTGCGGCGGGCCGCGCCGGGGTGCTGGCCGACCCGGCGCCCGTGCAGGCCGCCCTGGAGGACGCCCGCACCCTCTCGCAGGGCCTGGAGCGCGGCCTGCTGAGCGCTCTGGAAGCCGCCGAGGGCCTGGAAAAACGCTGGGGCCCCTGGCACCCCGAAGCCCTGCGCTTTTCCTGGCGGGCCGCGCCCCCCCACGAGCGCGCCCGCGCCGACGCTGCCCTGAGCGCCCTGCAAGACGCCCTGGAAGCCTACGCCAGCCCCAGCCTGAGCTTTCAGGTGTTCGCCCTGGCGCTGCGGGACGCCTTCGGTTACAGCTGAGACGGGATGAACATGGCTTGCTTCTCTCGTGATCGCTTGCGGTGCTCCCCTCTCCCCTTGTGGGAGAGGGAGGGAGGAGCGGAGCGACGGAAGGGTGAGGGGGCCACCGCGTGGCTCGGACGGGTGTGCAATCAATTTAGTTCCGTATGACCCAGCACGTACACTGCCGCACATGACCCGCTTCCCTGCCCCTTTCACCCACGGCGCCGCGCGCGTGTGGACGCTGCCCACCGGACCCCTGCAAGAAAACGCGGTACTGGTGGCGGGGCCACAGCACGAAGGCTTTCTGATTGACCCGGGCGACGACGCGGGGCGGCTGCAGGCCCTGGTGGAGGCCAGTGGCGTCACCGTGCGCGCCATTCTCCTCACCCACGCGCACTTTGACCACATTGGCGCGGTGCAGCCCCTCCGGGAGGCCCTGGGCGTGCCGGTCTATCTGCACCCGGCCGACCTGCCCCTGTACCGTCTGGGGGCCGCCAGCGCCGCCCGCTGGAACCTGCCCTTCACCCAGCCTGCCGACCCTGACCACGAGATCGCCCCGGGCCAGACCTTCCAGGCGGGCGACCTGACGCTGCACACCCGCTTTCTGCCTGGTCACGCGCCGGGGCATGTGGTCTTCCTGGGCGAGGGGTTCGTGGTGGCAGGCGACACGCTGTTCCAGGGCGGCATTGGCCGCACCGACCTGCCCGGCGGCCACGGCCCGCAGCTGCTGCAGGGCATTCACGAGCAGCTGCTGACCCTGCCCGACGACACGGCGGTCTACCCTGGCCACGGCCCCCGCACCACCATCGGCGCCGAGCGCCGCACAAATCCCTTTGTGCGCTGAGACGGAGCTCAGGTGAGCCGAAGGCGAGGGGGAAGCGGACTCGCGGAAGCCGCAGCGCAGACTCAGAGAGCTCCGCAGGAGAGCAAACACGAGAGCGTACGGGATGACGGCGGTGGAACAGCCTCCTTTCGCTCGCCCACGCTGCTTTGGTAGTAGAGGAGGCCGGTATCAGCGCTTGCGACACTCAGCCCAACAGGCGCGCGGCCCCCTGCACAGGAGGCCGCGCCCAGGGAAGCTGAACGTTAGAAGCCGCTGACGTTCAGGCGCCCGCCCGTGACCGTCTTGCCGTTCAGGCTGGCGGTGGGCACGGCGCTGCCCAGAATGGCGGCGCGGATGCTCTGGGCGCTGGCGCCCGGGTGGGTGCTGGCGTACAGCGCGGCGGCGCCCGAGACATGGGGGGTGGCCATAGAGGTGCCGTTGTAGCTGCTGTACTTGTTGTAGGGCACGCTGCTCGTGATCGCCACGCCGGGCGCGCCGATGTCCACGCTGGTCTTGCCGTACTGGCTGAACGAAGCCAGCGCGCCGGCCTTGTCAATGGCGGCCACGGCGATCACGGCGTCGTAGCCGGCGCCGGCCGTGGTGTCGTAGTTGCTGGGGTAGCTGGCGGTCGTGTCGTTATTGGTGCCGCTGTTGCCCGCCGCCGCGATAAACAGGATGTTGGCCTTGGCGCCGCGCACAATCGCCTCATACAGGGCCTGCGAGTAGCCGCCGCCGCCCCAGGAGTTGTTGGTGGCCACGATGTTCAGGCCGTGCCGGGTCTTCAGGTCGGTGAAGTAGTCCACCGCCTTGATGGCGTCGGCGGTGCTGCCGCCCCGGCGCCCCAGGAACTTGCCGCTGATCATGGTGACGTTGTGGTTCACGCCCACCACGCCGCCGTCGTTGGCCGTGCCGCCAATGGTGCCGGCCACGTGGGTGCCGTGGCTGTCCTGGCTGCCGCGCGTGCCGCCGTCGTAGACGGTGTTGTCGCTGTTGGCAAAGTCCCAGCCGCGCGTGTCGTCCACGTAGCCGTTGCCGTCGTTGTCGCGGCCGTCGGCCGGATCAAAGGGGTTCAGCCAGACGTTGCCCTTCAGGTCCGGGTGGTCAAACTGATAGCCCTCGTCAATGATGCCCACGTACACGCTGTCGCTGCCCACCGCGCCGCGTGCCCAGGCTTCGGCGGCCTGGCTACCGTAAGCGTTGGCAGGAGTGCTGGCGTCGCCCGCCATGCCCCACAGGGTGCCGTTGGTGTAGTACAGGTCCGAGGCCGTGGCCTGGTGCTCGTAGAGCCAGTTGGGCTCGGCAAAGCGCACCAGGGCGCTCTGCGCCAGCTGGGCCACCTTGGCGGTCACGCTCTGGCCGTCGGTGATCTGGGCGCGCAGCAGGGCCGCGCCGTTGACCGTGGCCAGGGTTTCAAGCGACTGCACACCCAGGCTGCTCAGGGCGCTCAGGCTCTGGGCACTCAGGCCGCCGCGCAGCTGCACAATCACCTCGCCCGCCACATACTGCCCGGCGACGGTCACAGGTGCGCTTTCCGTCGCTGCACCCAGCTCCGGGGCCGAGGTGGTGGGGGACTGGCCGCAGGCGGCGAGCAGGGCGGTCAGGGTCAGCAGCAGGGGCAGACGTGCATTCATGAAAACCTCCGGGGCAGCGCGCTGGGCGCATGCGAACAGGGGGACCGGGCGGGGTCTCCTGCCCACCTTGCGTTTTGAAAAGAGATAACGGGCAATGTAGCGATCCGCGCCCCCCAGGGCTGTGAAATCTTCGGCATATGAGAACGGCTCCGGTGCCCGGCAGGTGGCCGCGCTACAGTGCCGGGCATGAACGCGGTGGGCGGGCGCGGGGTGGCCAGCGGGGCCAGGGGGCAGGGCTGATGCCCGGCACCGGGGGCGGCCCCGGCGCGGCGGCGGGCGGCGGCCTGACCGATGTCAGCTACACCACCAACGCCGCCAACGCCCTGATCCACCTGTACCGCGCCGAGGTAGGCAAGATGACCGCCTACCGCCAGCGGCTGGACATGACCACCAACTGGTCGGTGGTGACCACCGCCGGTCTGGCGTCCTTTGCGCTGGGCGACGTGAACAACAGCCACGCCACCTTTCTGTTCGCCATGTTCATGAACTACTTTTTTCTGCGTCTGGAAGCCCGGCGCTTTCGTACCTTCGAGATTGCACACCACCGCGTGCGCATCATGGAGCGCTTTTTTTACCCGGCCATGCTGGGTGACCGCGTGGACCCGGGCTGGCACCAGTTGCTGCTGGCTGAACTGGGCAAGCCCCGCAGCCCCATGACCCGCGCCGACGCCCTGGGCTGGCGCCTGAGCCGCAATTACCTGTGGATCTACGCCGCTGTGCTGCTGGCGTGGCTGGCCAAACTGGACCTGGGGCAGCCCAAGGGTTGGGTGATGACCTTCCCCGAGGCCTTTTCGCTGGCCGATATCGGCAACTTTCCGGGCTGGGCGGTGTTTCTGGGCGTGGGCCTGTTCTACCTGCACCTGATTTTCCTGGCCGCCCGCGCCGCACAGACCTATCCGCTGGAAGAGGGCTAAGTCTCTCGCAGGTGATCTTTAGATCTACCAAGCGGACAGGGACAGCGGCGCCGCAGAGCGAGGCACGAAAAAAGGACCTTGGACCGGGAATGGAAACGTTGATGGGGTGAAGGGTGCGGTCCTTATGTCTCTGCCCGTGCCCGTCCCTGCCTCACCCGGGCCTCGCGCCACAGCTGCGTGCCCAGCAGAGCCGCCGCCTGCAGGCCCAGGCTGCGGTGATACCACCCGGGCCGCCCCGCCAGCAGGCACAGCCCCAGCCCCAGCAGTTGCGTGGACAGCCCCAGGTTGGCGCTGAGGGTCAGGGCGGCCCTGGGGGTGTAGGCGCGGCGGTCAGCAGCGGTGGGCGGGTGGCTCGCCGCGCGGCGCAGTCGGGTCTCGAACAGGGCGCCCAGCACCCGCTCCTGCGGCGTAAAATACGCGGCGTACACCGCTTCCAGCGCGCGCAGCACCAGCGGATGATCGCCGCCCTGCGCTGGCGCGTCCCGGAAAGTTTGCCCCCGGGCCCCACGGTACTCGCGCTCCCACAGGTAATCCACGCTCAGAATCAGGCTTTGCAGCAGCGTCAACGCCCAGCCTGCCCGGCCAGCCAGAGCCACGTTCAGGGCGGCATTCACCACGAGGTCCATCTCGGTGTCCAGGTAGCGGCCGGTGGCGGTGGTCTGCCCGGTGGCGCGTGCCAGCTGGCCGTCCAGGTTGTCCAGTAGGGTTTTCAGCTGCAGCAGCAGCGCCGGGGTCAGGCGGTCGCCGCGCCGGATCAGGCCCGCTGCGCACAGGCCCAGCGTGGTGTGCACCAGCACCACCTGGGCCGGGTTCACCCGCCAGCGGGCCAGCGGCGGCACGAACTGCTGCGCGGCGGGGCGGAACAGCGCCTCGCAGGCCCATTCCCGCGCGGGCCGGGCCTTGAAGGTGTGGGCGGGGTCCGGGTCTACCGGCGGCCCCCACGCGGGGCGCTTTTGCGCACGCCGGCGTAGCGGTTGCGCTCCTTGCGGCGCTGGGCCCGCGTGGTGCGCCCGGCGGCGCTGCGGGCGTCCACCTGGGCCTGCAGGCGCCGGGGCACAAAGGTGTCCACGTTCAGAAAGCGCGACAGGGGCAGGTACAGTGCCAGCACGAACAGCAGGCTGCCCCACCACGTGTTCAGGTAGGGCCGCAGCGGCGTGAGTTGCAGCAGGCTGCTCAGCAGTGTGGCCAGCACCGCAAACAGCATCACGCGCACCAGCAGTTTCAGCAGCTTGGGCGTGGTGAAGCCGGGGTGGGGGTCCGGCGTGGTCAGCCAGCGCCAGGGGTTCATGGGGTGGCCTCTGGGCCTGCCGGGCGCGTGCTGGCCCCCAGCGTCAGGCGCTCGCGGAAGGCGGTTAGCTCGGGGAACCTGGCGCCTTCGGGGTCGTCCACGGTCACGATCAGGGTGGGCTTGTGCTGCGCCGCCGCCAGCCGGGCCGCTGCCGCTTGCGCCGCGCCGTCACGGGCCGGCACCACAAACACAAAGCCGCGCACGGCGCCCTTGCCGCCCAGCAGCGAGGTGGCCCCGAACAGTTCCAGGTCCCCCGGGGCCGCGCGCTCGCCCGCCGGCAGGCGCTCGGCGCGCTTGAGCACCTCGGGCACGGCCAGTTCGTGGCTGTACACCGCGTGCAGTTCGGCCTCGTCCAGCGCCGCGCGCAGCGGCGAGAGCAGGTGCCCCTCGCCCAGCAGGGCGCGCGGGCCAATCACGGCCGCCGTGACCCGGCTGGCGCGGCTGAGGGCCGGGGGGGCCACGCGCGGGTCACTGGCCAGCGGCTTGACTTTTTCCAGCGCCCGGCGCACCTGCCCGGCATTCTGGGCCACACGCATGCCCACCTCGGCGGCGGCGCCTTCCAGGGTCTCGGGCTGGTCTGGCACCGCCAGCAGCGTGGGCAGGCCACTGATCCGCCGCGACAGCAGTTCCGGCAGCGCCTCGCTCCAGCTGTCACCGCTGACCCAGGCCCACTGCGGCAGCAGGGCCAGATCCACCTTCGGCAGCGCCAGGATGCGCCCCAGCGCCAGCTGCACCGTCACCGGCTCGCCGGGCAGGCTCTCGCGTCCCAGGGCCAGGGCGCGGGCATCGTCCAGGGCGGGTTTGACGGGCTGGGCGCCCAGTTCTTTCAGATACGCCGCCCAGTACCCGGGAAGCCGCGCGGCGCGAGATTCAAGCAGACCAACCCTCATTCTGCCCAGTGTACGCGCAAGGGGTTGTGGGGTGTGGGTTGTCGGGTGTGGGAAGGGCGGAGGGGCTTCAGGCGTTCATGGTACCAGCAGGCCTTTTGCCTTTTCAGGGCTTAAACCGTGCCGCCGCTGCCCCGGTCTTTCCCCTGATCCTGCTTTTCCTACACCCCACACCCCACGCCCCACAACCTCCCTTACCCACTGCCCTCCTCCGCATCGGCCTTGCCTTCCAGCTTGGCCTGGGTGGCGGCTTCGGCCAGTTCCACGTCGCGGTCGTCAATGTGGCGCTGTTCGGTGTGATATTCGAACAGTTCCTGGCGGGCGCGCAGCTTGGACTGCGGCTGTTCCAGGTCGCCGCCGCTGCCCCGGTGCACCCGCTGAAAGAACACCAGCGCCCCCCCGGCCAGCGCCAGGGCGCCCGCGAAATACAGCGTGTCCAGGGGCTTTTCCCAGCGCACAAAGTGTTCCAGAAAGGTGACGCCCAGAATCACGATGATCACCGACACGACCTTCTGCTCCAGGTCGGCCAGACTCTCGACCCCCAGCGCCGAGGTGAGGTTCAGCGGCGTGATGAACAGCGAATACAGTCCCACGCCAATCAGGTAGAACACCACGGCCTTGAGCATGGTGCTCACGATTTCCAGAAATTCCACGGCCAGTTCGCCCTTCTGGCTGGAAATGCCCTGGGCAAAGGTGTCGCGCCAGGATTCCCAGATGGTCTGCAGCGCCAGCAGTGTGCCCTGCAAAAAGAGACTGAACGACACCAGCAGCACGGCGATCACGGCAATCAGCACCACGAAGCGGGTGCGGCCAATCACCTCGCTGAACCACTCGCGTTTGGACGGCTCGGCGGGGGGCGGGGCGGCCGGGCCCGGGGCAGAAGAACGGGTCACGCCGCCCATGATGCGGTGGGGGCGCCGCCGCGCGGGTGGGGCCCGCCTTTACGCTTGCCTGACCCTCGCCGCCCACTGGCCTCCCAGTGTGGCCGCGCGGCGCCCTATGCTGGGCCGCGTGAACACCGAGCCCCGCCTGACCCTGCCGGACGCCCTGCGGCGCGTGTTGCCGGCCGCGCGCTGGGAGAGGCTAGATGGCGGCCAGAGCGGCGCGCAGGTGTGGCGCTCGACCCGGCATGTGGTCAAGGTGCAGCCCCGGGGCCAGGGGGCCCCCAGCCTGCAGCAGGAGCGCGAACGTCTGCGCTGGTTCGCTGGGCGCCTGCCGGTGCCCGCCGTGCTGGGCTTTGAGGTGACCCCGGAAGCCGAGTACCTCGCGATGACGCGCCTGAGCGGCATCCCCATGAGCCACCCCGACGCCCTGCTGCACCCGGAGCGGGTGGTGGGGCTGCTGGCGCGCGCCCTGCGCGAACTGCATGCCCTGCCGGTGCGCGACTGCCCGTTTACCGCCACCCTGGCCGTCACCCTGCCCCTGGCCCGCGAGCGCGTGCAGGCTGGGCTGGTGGACGAGGCCGACTTTGACGAGGAGCGCCAGGGCCGGGGCGCTGTGAGCGTGTTCAATGAGCTGGCCCGCACCCGCCCCGCCCACGAGGATCTGGTGGTCACCCACGGCGACGCCACGCTGGACAACCTGATCGTCAGCGGAGAATACGTGGAGGGCCTGATTGACCTGGGCCGCGCCGGCATTGCCGACCGCCACGCCGACTTGGCCCTGGCGCACCGCAGCGTGCGCGCGGACCTGGGCCCGGTGTACGCCGGCATGTTCCTTGACCTGTATGGCCGCGCCCTGGTGGATGAGGGCAAGCTGGCCTATTACACGCTGCTGGACGAGCTGTTTTAGATTGCCAGCATCCCAGCTTCGGCCGGTGGGGCTCTAGGGGAGGGAGCGCCGCATGCCCCAGTCCTGGGCCTTCAGATCCGCCTCAAACTCGGCCCGGGAAGCGAACCCCAGGCGCTGTGCCGCCTCGAAGTAAGGCTGCACCTCCACTTCGGGATCGTGAATGGAGATGCCCCACAGCAGCGAGATCACGTGCCCCAGCCACGCTGCACGGAAGGGATAGGCGCGCACATACGTCAGGCGCTGCTCCTCCGTCCACACCTGCTGCCGCCACCATTTAGACCAGGCCATCTTGTAAAGTTCACCAGCACCCATTCGCCACCCGATGCTGTAGGGATGAAGGTGTGGGTAGGCCGTCCAGAGAGGCGGCACCGTTCCATGCGCCTTGAGAATGGCATCCAGTGTCGCAGCAATCTCGGGGTGCATGCCCACAAGTGTAGAGGGCGCGCATTCTCGCCAGAGAGGCACAAATGCCACCAGAAAGCAGGTCGTGGCGGTCTGGTCTTCAGGCTGCGGACGTGCCGGTACAACAGCACTGGCGGGCACCCCCTCTGAGGAAGGCCCGCCAGTGGAAAGAGCCTGCGCCCCCTATCGCCTCTCTGTGCCCTACGCCTTGACCCACTCGCGCAGATAGTTGGCCACCAGTTCACTGACATTCACGCCCTCGCGCGCCGCTTTATCCAGTTGCGCGGCCTTTTCCTCACGGGTGATGGGCAGCCACAGCGCCACATATTCCTGCCCGCCTTCCTGCTTGAATTCGCCGCCCAGCTCGTCGCGCTGCACAAAACCAGTCTTGTCCATGTCGTCCCCTTCGGTGCCGGCCCGCATCAGCCAGTCCACCACGCGCGCTTTTAGAAAGCGCCATTCCCGCCCGACCTTGCGTCCGGGCACCTCGCCGCCGCGCACCAGGGCGTAGGCGGTCGTTTCGCTCACCTTCAGGAAGGCGGCGAGTTCTTCGAGCGTGAGCACCTCGTCTGTGGTCATGCCTTGATTCTGCCACCTCCTCTCAGGTGAGGTTATCTTGCGGCAAATTGCACTAATTGTCAATAGATAGCGCAAGTTGATATCAGTTGCTTCTGTAAGCCTGGGTGAAGTCGGGGGGGCGGGGGGCCGTGGTCTACTCCGGGCATGGTGACCCTGGGGCGTCTGGTGGCTCGTCATCCGTGGTTGACCCTGCTGGCGTGGGTGCTGGCGGCGCTGCTGAGCCTGCCGTTTGCCGCCCGCGCGCCTGCCGCCCTGAACGCCGACCCGGCGGGCGGCCTCACCCACGCCGAAGCCACGCGCGTAACCGCGCTGCTGCGCGACCGCTTTGGCGAGCGCGACACGAACACGGCGGTGCTGGTCACCCGCAGCCAGCCGCCCCTGAGTACGGCGCAGGGCCGCGCGGCCTACAAGCGGTTTGTCGAGGGGCTCCGGGGGGTAGAGGGGGTCAGCCGTGTGGTGCCCGCCCAGGCGGGGGGCCCACTGCCCACCCAGGACGCGGCCGGCACCCTGGGTCTGACGCTGGCGCAGATTCCGCTGGAAGACGGCGCCACCGAAACCCTGGCGCGCGTGCGGGCCTACGCGGCGGGCGTGGACAGTGCGGCGCTGGACGTGCGGGTGACGGGCGGGCAGGCCATTGCCGACGACTTCACCTTCTTTGCCGAGCAGGACACCAAGCGCAGCGAACTGACGGCCCTGCCGCTGATCGCGGGGCTGCTGCTGCTGGTCTTTGGCGCGCTGGTCGCCACGGCGCTGCCGCTGGCGGTGGGCATGCTGAGCATCAGCGTGGCGATGGCCACCCTGTACGGCCTGACCCATGTGATGCAGGTGAGCACCTTTGCCCAGAGCGTGATCACCATGCTGGGGCTGGGTGCGGGCATTGACTACGCCCTGCTGATGGTCAACCGCTTCCGCGAGGAACTGCGCCGCGACCCGGACCCCCGCCGCGCCGCCGCGCGCACCGTGCAGACTGCCGGGCGCAGCGTGGCCTTTAGCGGCCTGACGGTGGCGATTGCCATGGCGGGGCTGATTCTGCCGCCCATCGCGTTTGTGCGCTCAATTGGGATTGGCGGGGTGCTGGCGGTGCTGCTGACCGTGCTGGCCAGCCTGACCGTGCTGCCTGCGCTGCTGGCCCTGCTGGGGGAACGAGTGAACAGCCCGCGCATCCTCAAATTCACCTGGGCCCAGAGTGGCGCGGCCTCGGCAGCCTGGACCGCCTTTGCGCGGCGGGTCACGGCCCGGCCCTGGGCGGCGGTGCTGGGGTCCTCGGCGCTGCTGCTGCTGCTGGCCGCCCCCGCCCTGACCATGCGCACCGGCTACGCGGGCGCCTGGGGCCTGAGCCCGGGGGTCGAAAGCCGCGACGCCCTGAAAGATGTGGAAGCCCTGGGGGCGGGCGGCCTGCTCAGCCAGTTCGAGGTGGTGCTGGACCTGCAGGGCCAGCGCTACGGCCCCGAAGACCGCGCGAGGTTTCAGGCGCTCGTGGAGCAGTTGCGCGCCCTGCCCGGCGTCAGGGGCGTCCTCAGCCCCTTCCTGACCCCGGCCGATCTGGCCTCGGCGGGTGGGAGTGATGCCGAGGGCCTCGCCGCCCTGAGCGTCCTCACGCGGCGCTCGTTCAGCGCGGACCGCACCCTGCTGCGCGTGACCGTGGTGCCAGAGCGCAACCTGCCCGCCGCCGAGATTCCGGCGTTCGAGCGGCAGCTGCGCCAGACCCTGCAGGCCAGCGGGTACCTCTACCTGCTGGGCGGGGCCCCCATTGGCGGCGAGGAATTCAGCCGCGCGATCACCGGGGCGCTGCCCGCCGTGATTGCCGCCGTCTTTGCGGGCACGTTCCTGCTGCTGATGGTGGCCTTTCGCAGCCTGCTCATTCCCCTCAAAAGCATTCTGATGAACGCCCTGACCGTGGCCGCCGCCGCCGGCGTGGTGACCCTGGTGGTGCAGCACGGGTTCCTGGCCGGCCCCCTGGGCATTCCCGCCGATGTGGGCGTGCTGGACGCCAGCCTGCCGGTGCTGCTGTTTGCCGTGATGTTCGGCCTGAGCATGGACTACGAGATTTTCCTGCTTTCCCGGGTGCAGGAAGAACATCTGCGCGGCGCCAGCAACGATGAGGCCGTGGTGCTGGCCGTGGGCCACACCGCCCGGATCATCACCAGCGCGGCGATCATCATGTTTATCGTCTTTGCGGCGTTTGTGTTCGGGCGTGTGGTCGCCAGCAAGAGCATTGGCCTGGGGCTGGCGGTGGCGGTGGTGCTGGACGCCACGCTGGTGCGCCTGGTGCTGGTCCCGGCGTTCTTAAAGCTGGCGGGACGCTGGAACTGGTGGCTGCCCCCGTGGCTGGAGCGGGTGTTGCCCCGGATTCGGCTGGAGCATTAGGGGGTGTGGGGCGTGAGTTGTGGGTTGTAGGAAAAACAGCAAGGCGCGTGGGGTGCGGGCCGCTTTGCCCACACCCCACACCCTATCCCTGCGCCTGGGCCTTTTTGCGCCGCACGAACCACACGATGGCGGCCACCACTACCACGGCCAGGATCACCTTGCTGGCGGGGCCCACGTACTGCTCCACGCGGTCGTAGTTTTCGCCCAGCAGGTAGCCGGCGCCCGCCAGGATGGACGCCCACACCGCCGAACCGATGGAGCTGTAAATCAGGAACTTGGCCATGGGCATTTCGCTCATGCCGGCGGGCAGGCTCAGCAGGCTGCGGATGCCCGGCACAAGGCGCCCGAACAGCACCGCCTTGGTGCCGTGCTTGTCGAACCAGTCGTCGGCCTTGCGGATGTCCTTGCCGCTCAGGGTGAGCCACTTGCCGTATTTGTCGGCCCACTTCACCAGCTTTTCCTCGCCAAAGGCCCGGCCCAGGTAGTACAGCGGCAGGGTGCCCAGCACGCTGCCCGCCGTGCCCACCAGAATCACCAGGGGCAGGCTCAGATCCCCGCGCGAAGCCGCAAAGCCGGCTGAGGGCATGATCAGCTCGCTGGGAATGGGCGGAAAGATGTTTTCCAGGATCATCAGCAGCAGGATGCCCACATAGCCCATGCTGTCCATCAGGTTTTGCACCCAGTCGGCCATACCCCCGAGGGTAGCGGCTTTTGCTCAGCCTTCACGTCCGCCGAAAGTGAAGTCCGCTTTACGCACCTGCCCCCTACACTGCCCCCATGAACGCCCTGCGCGCCGTGATCTTCGACTTCGACGGCACCATCTTCGACACCGAAACCCCCGAATTTCAGCACTGGCAGGCCCTGTACCGCCGCCACGGGCGCGAACTGCACCTGCAGGACTGGCAGCGCGGCATTGGCACCTGGGACGCCTTTGACCCCTGGGCTGGGCTGCCGGAACACGTGCAGGCCCAGCGCGAGACGGTGCATGAGGAACTGCGTGGGGCGGTACACGCCGCCCTGGAAGACGCCGACGTGCGCCCCGGCGTGCGCGCCGTGCTGGACGAGGTGCGCGCCCGGGGGCTGGCGCTGGGGCTGGCCACCAGCAGCGACCGCGCCTGGGTGACGCGCTGGCTCTCGCAGCATGGCCTGCTGAACCACTTCAGCGCCCTGGCCACCCGCGACGACGTGCGCCGGGTCAAGCCGGACCCCGAACTGTACGTGCTGGCCGCGCAGAGGCTGGGCCTGGACCCTGCCGCCTGCCTCGCCGTGGAAGACAGCCTGAATGGGGCCACCGCCGCCGTTGCAGCCGGCATGGGCGTGGTGGTGGTGCCCAACGAGGTCACCCGCACCCAGCCCTTTCCCCCGGCGTGGCCCCAGTTGCACGGTTACGAGGGTGGCCTGGACGCACTGCTGCAGGCGGCGGGACGGAACTGAAACGGGTGCGGCCCCTGAGACCGTTCCCAGGGGCCGCCTTGCGAACGACTTATTACTTGATGTTCTTCTGCATGGTCTGCACGGCTTTTGCCAGCAGGGCCGAGGCGTTGGTGCCGGGCTTCTTGACGCCTTCGGTAATCGCCTCCGTCCAGGGCGTCCAGACCTGGCCCATTTCCGGCACGTTGGGCATGGGGGTGCCGCTGGTGATCACGCGCCCGAAGCCGTTCACAATCGGGTTGGCCGCGAGGTTGCGCCGCACCGTCACGTTCACCGGAATACGCCCGCCCGCCTGGTTAAAGGACAGCTGCGCCACGCCCGTCACCATGCCACGGGCGAACTCGGCCGCTGCCGCCTTATTGGGGCTGTAGGCGTTCATCACGATGCCCTGCACGCCCACGAAGGGGCTCCAGGGATTCGGCGCCCCGGGAGGGGTGGGCAGCGCCGTGATGCCGTAGTTGATGCCCGCCTTCTTGATGTCGCCCATGTCCCAGGGCCCGGTCACGATCATGGCGGCGTCGCCCTTCAGGAAGGCGGCCTTGGCCTTGTCGCCCGTCATGCCTTCGGGCACCAGCTTGTACTTGAAGCGCAGGTCGTTCAGCAGGTTCAGGGCGCGGGCGGCCCCAGCGTTGGCGAGGCCAATGTCCTTCACGTCCAGCGTGCCGCTGTTGTTCTTAAACACGTAGCCGCCATAGGCGCTGATCAGGCCGTACTGCATATAGGCGTTGCTCAGGTCGGTCACGAAGCCGTATTTGCCGCCGCCCGTGTTCTTCTGGGCCACGCGGATGAACTCGTTCCAGCTGGTGGGCGCGGTGGGCACCAGTTTCTTGTTGTAGACCAGCGCCACCGACTCCGCGAACATGGGCAGGCCGTACAGCTTGCCCCGGTAGGTCAGGGCGGTGAGGGTGGTGCGGTCAAACTCGCCCCGGCGCGCCACGTAGGCGTCCATGGGTTCCAGCACGCCTGCCGTGACCAGCTGCCCAAAGCGGTCCTGGGGCAGCGTGACGATCAGGTCTGGGCCCTTGCCCTTCTTCGCGGTGGCGATCAGCTGGTCGGCCAGCTTGTCCAGCGGCACGTTCACGATTTTGACCTGGTTGCCGCTGAGGCGGGTGTAGCTGGCCGTCTGGGCCTTGAGCCACGCCACCTCGGCGGTGTCGGTGAAATGGCTCCAGACGGTCAGGGTGACGGCCGAAGCGGGGGTGGACAGGGCCAGCAGGCTCAGGGTCAGCAGTCGGTTCATGGGGCTCCTCGTCCCCCGGATGGACACGGCGCGCCCCTCCAGGCATCTGGCCTGGAAGAGGGATCAGCCACGCGGCTGGCAGCGGTTCCACAGGGGTTCCGAAACGCATCTTCTCCCCTGAATTCTTACGAAATTGTCAACGCCACGTCAGCCAATGGGCTTTCATCTGGCAAGACAGCGCCCCATCGGGCTTTCTCATGACTGAGAAATACTCTTCTTCCTTTGCGAATGGCGCTGTGCTGTCAGAAAGCGGGGGCGGAAGTCAGTCCGACCCCTGCCCCCGTCATGCTGGTTTTAGGCTCTACACGTCCTCGCTGCCCGTGTCCATGCGAACAATCCGGGGCTGGAAGGTGCCGACCACGTCCACCAGATCGCGCTGACGGCCAATCACCTCTTCAATGCGCTTGTAGGCCTGGGGCGCCTCGTCAATGCCGCCGCCCAGCAGGGTGACGCCGCGCTCTTGCAAGTAGGCCTGCACGTCCTTTTTGGCCAGGGTGCGCTCGGCGGCCTTGCGGCCCAGCACGCGCCCGGCGCCGTGGCTGGCGCTGCCCAGCGCCTGCGGGTTGCCCCGGCCGCGCACCACGTACCCGGGGTCGGCCATGCTGCCGGGAATCAGGCCCAGTTGCCCGGCCTCGGCGGGGGTGGCGCCCTTGCGGTGCACGATCAATTCCTGCTCGCCCACCGTCTGTTTCCAGGCGAGGTTGTGGCTGTTGCGCACCTGCGCCAGCGGCTGCACGTTCAGGGCGCGGGCCAGCCGGGCGTGAATCAGTTCGTGGTTGGCCAGCGCGTAGCGGCCCGCCAGATTCATGGCCTGCCAGTAGGCCTGCCCCTCTTCGTGGTCCAGTGGCAGCCACGCCAGCTTCTTGGCCTCGGGAGCCAAGCCAGGGTGCAGGCGCTCGGCCAGCCCTGTGAAGTGCCCCGCCACCTGCGCGCCAAAACCCCGGCTGCCGCTGTGCGACAGCACCGCCAGATACTCGCCGGCCTCCAGGCCCAGGTCACCTTCCGGCAGGGTGAAGGTGCCGAACTCCACGAAATGGTTGCCGCTGCCCGAGGTGCCGATCTGGGTGGCGGCCTTGTCGAACAGATGGCGCAGCAGCGCCTGATCGCGCCACGTGCCTTCGTGCAGCACCTCGTGGTCGGGGCGGTCACGCTTCTCAAAGGCCACGCCGGCCCCAAAGCGGGTGTGCTTGAGCAGCAGCGCCTTGCCGTCTTCGGCGTGCAGTCCCTGGGGGGCCAGCGGCAGCACGCTGAGCATCATGGAGCAGCCGATGTCCACGCCCACGCCGTAGGGAATCACCGCGTTTTCGGTGGCCAGCACGCCGCCAATGGGCAGGCCGTAGCCCACATGGGCGTCGGGCATCAGGGCGCCGGCGCGGCTGACCGGCAGGCGCATCGCCACGTCCATCTGGGTGCGGGCGCCCGCTTCAATCAGGTCCTCGCCCCACACCGGGTAGGGCAGAGGCGTGGGGCGCAGCTCGGCGCCCTTCTGGGCGTCGCGCTTGGCCTGCTGCGCGGCCAGTTCAGCGGCCAGCTCGGCGTAGACGCCGCCTGCAAGGTACGCTTCGGGGTTGGCCTGCACCGCACGCAGTTCCGAGAGGATGTCCTCACGTTCCAGGCCCGCTTTTTCACGGGTAGTGGCGGCGGTCTGTGCCAGGGCAATGGCTTTTTTCTCCAGGCCAAGTTTTACAAGGTGTTTGCCGTTCATGGGGGTCTCGTTTCAGGGAGGAGAGGGGGCGGGAGGGCGGGCTGGGGGCATTCGGGAACCGGTATCGGCTGGATCGGGCATGGCGTACCTCCGCCCTGCACTGTGGCGCGCGTGGCCCCGGCCGGGCATCGGCCAGACGGCCGACTCTGCCCTAGCGCAATTCACCAGCCGGACAAACGAACATGGCCCATTTCATCCCTCTTTCCCCCAGGCGGGGATGAGGCGGCGCTGGCCGGGCGTAAAGCTTGGCGGGCCAGAGAAGGGGCTGGCCGCGCAGGCCTACAGTTTTTGGTGGACGCTCTCCTGGCGCCTTCTTCCTATTCTCCGTGTTGGAGGTGCCCTCTGCGTTCAGGCGTGGTGATCTGCGGGCTGGTGCTGGGCGGGGCGTTCCTGTTGGGCGCTCAGCCGTCGGCCCGTCATCTGGCCCTGCAGCTCAGCTCTGCAAAGACCCTGCGGGAGCGGGCATGGTCAGAGGCGGCCACCCGCGCGGCCTGTACGGACACCGCGCACATCGCCATTCGCCGCGCTTCGGTGGTCAGGCTGGTGTTCACCTACCCCATTGAACACGTGGGCGAAACCTGGACAGCCCGGGGTGTGGTGTTCCTGAAGGAAGGCCCAGACGGGTTGACCCGCATGCCGTTTCACTGTGCGTTGAGCGCCACGTCAGACCAGTTCTCTGTGGGGGGGCCAGCCCTCACGATGGGCCCGTCAATGGTGAGTGTGCGTCCCGGCGCCGTCAGGCACGCACCGGATGACCTGGGGGACAACGCTTGGTCCATGCCCACTCTTTCAGCGCACGGCGGGCCAGCCGCGTGCATCCAGCGCCAGTTGCCGCGCTTGCACCGGCACGCGGCGCAGCAGGCGAAAACCGAAGCTGGTCCAGCGCCATTCGCTCAGCGCCTGCCCCGGAGCCTGCGGGGCCGCGTAGGTGACTTCCAGGGTCACCAATGTGCCGTCCGGGCGCACCGTCAGTGCCGAGACGGGCTGAAACAGCGCGCTGCCCACCCAGACTTCCTGATAGCGCCCCCCGGGCCGGGGCCGCAGCACCGCAATATGGGCGCTGCGGCCCTGGGCGTCGCGGTTGCCGGTGATGGGCGTGGGGGCCGCCGCCCAGCGCCCTATGGGCCAGTCGCGCCAGGGTCGCCAGAGGGCCAGCACGCATTCGGGCTGCCGGTCGCCCGTCACGTCGGCCCAGGCCTGGCTGCGCACGTCCCAGGCCGGGGGCAGGGTCAGGGGCGGGCAGGAGGGTGCGGGGCGCACCTGGAACGCTGGCCCCCACTGGCCCCCCGGGTTCAGCGCGCGCCAGGGGGGTGACCCGGCGCCGCCGGCCAGGGCCACTGGCAGCGCCAGCAGCAGGGTCAGCCCCCACTTCCGGGTCAGCATGGGGGCAACCCCAGGCGGCGCAGGGCGGTGCGGCGATCCTCGCCCGTGGCGGGCCCCACGCGCCCGGCGCGGATACGGGTGGGCACGGCGCAGGCAGCGCCCACCTGCCGCAGCGGAACGCGAACCACCGCGCCCACGCGGGTGGCGGGCAGCGCCTGATCGAACAGCAGATTGCCCAGGCTGTAGAGCACCAGCGCAGGTCCCCGGGGGCCGCGCAGCACCTCGTGGCCCTGCAGGACATGGGGCCCGCTGCCCGCCACCACCGTGGCCCCCGCCGCCACCAGCGCCCGGGCCTGCGCGCGCTGCCGGGCGGTGGTCAGGCCGTATTCCTCGCCCCAGTGCGGCAGCACCACCACCCACGCCCCGTGCGCCGCCGCCCGGATGGCCGCCAGGGGGGGCGGCGTGCGCCCGTCGTCCAGATAGGCCACAAACGCCACGCGTTCGCCGCCCACGCGGCTCAGGGTGGGCGTGCGGGTCACGGGCACTACCCCGGCGGCGCGCAGGGCCCCCTGCGACTGCGCCTGCCCGGCCGGGCCACCGTCGCGGGCGTGGTTGTTCTCGGTGCCCAGGTGGGTAAAGGGGGCCAGCGCGGCCACCCCCGCTGGCGGCGCGCGCAGGTCAATGCCCGGGGTCTGGCGCGGGGTGGTGGTCAGGGGGGATTCCAGGTTGGCCGCTGCGACGTCGGCGCGCAGGGCCGGGGCCACCGCCGCCAGCGCGGCGGGCCAGTCGCTGGCATTGGCTGCCGCCACCCCGCGCGCGAGGCTCACGTCGCCCGCCACCGCGAGCACTGGCCCCGCCGGGGCCGTGTCCCGCCCACCCGACACCAGCAGGGCGCCCAGCGCGAACAGCAGCAGGCCGGCCCCTCCCGGCCAGAGGATGCGCACGTTCACGGCGTTCTGGCCTGCCCCGCGCTCATACGGACTGCCGTCCATGTCCGGAACAGCCAGAACAGAACAGGCTGTTCCTCTCCTGCGGAGCCTTCCAGGTCTATTTCCCGGACATCCGTATTCCTTCTCTGCTGCGCCGCTCTGCTAGGCCCTCCGGTCGGAGACCGTCTCACTTCACCACAATGCCGCTCAGCCACGGGTGCAGGGGCGGCACCTTGCCGCTGCGCAGCTGGGCGCGCCACGCCTCGTTGGTCAGGCGGCTGCCGGCCGGCACGGTGAATTCGTACTGGCTGTACACGCCGCCGCGCGCCACCTGCAGGCCGCCCCGGCCATCGGGCACCACGGCGTACAGCTCGTGGATATAGCCGGTGGCCTGTTCCAGCGCCCGGCCGTTGCCTGTGGCGACATCGGCCACCACTGCCGCCATGTCGTTTTCGTCGA
The DNA here is from genome assembly GCF_019693445.1 of Deinococcus aquaedulcis. NCBI lineage: Bacteria > Thermotogati > Deinococcota > Deinococci > Deinococcales > Deinococcaceae > Deinococcus > Deinococcus aquaedulcis. The sequence continues at coordinate 103,650 of NZ_JAHRBL010000011.1, forward strand.
ACTGGCTGGCGTTCTCGCCGTCCTGGGGGTCGGCGCTGGCCAGTTTCATCTGCTCCAGCCAGCCGCCGTACAGGTGCAGCCGCTCGTAGTCCTCGGCGCTCAGGGCCTGCCCGGCCAGCTGCCGGGCGGTGGCCGCATTCAGGAACGTCAGCATGGCGCGCAGCTCATCCAGGTTCTGCTTGGTGCGCGCCGACAGCACCCCCTGGCCGGCCAGCACCCGGCGGGTCAGCGCCTCCAGGGTCAGCAGCCGGGTCCAGACGGCCGCGTTGGGCTCCACGTAGCCGCGCGCGGGTTGGGGTTCTTCTATGCCGCCCATCTCGGCCATCGTCTGCTTGGCGTACAGGATGGTGTCGTGGCGCAGTTCAGTCCACGAGCCCAGGGCGGTGAGCATCTCCTTGCGGGTCCAGGCCGCCGTGCGCATAAAGGCCGGGTAGCGGGCGTCGCGCGCGGCCGGCTTGGCCAGCGGCTGCAGGGCGTACAGCCAGCCGCTGTACACGTTGGCGGTCCAGTCGGCTTCTTTCAGGGCGGCAAAGCTGGCGCGCACCTTGGCCATCTGCGGCAGGTAGTTGGCGTAGCGGTCCTCGCCCGAGCGGCGCAGCTCGTTCAGCGCGGCGTCGCTGCCCAGGGCGGCCAGCAGGTCCAGGCCACGCGGCAGCCAGCGCTCCTGGCCCTGCTTGCCCACCTCGCGGTACACCAGCCGCTGAAAGGCCGCGCCGTCTAGGGTGAAGCGCTGGCCCATCATGCGGAAGCCCAGAGTCTCGCGCTCGCGCACCTCGCGGCCCTCGCCGGGCCGGGCCTCCACGAACAGGCTGTTCACCTGGGGTAGGGGCAGCTTGGCCAGCGCCGCCTGGAAGGTGCTCAGGACCGCCGGGTTCGCCAGCCGGCGCACCTGCCCGCCCGTGGCGGCCCTCAGGGCGGCGGCGTACTGGCGGTAATCCAGGTCGTCGCTGCGGCCAATCAGGAGGGCGGTGGGGTCATAGATGCGCGCCCAGAGTTTCTGGGCCTCGGGGTTGCCGCTGATCAGGTTGGTGAGCAGCGCGGCCACGCGGGTTTCGCCGGGGCTTTTTACGCGCAGGTTCAGGCGGCCCAGCCACATCATGGTGCGGAAATAGCGCTTCAGGGCGTCGCTGCGGGTGTAGTGGCCGCGCGGCACGTACTGCGAGTAATCCTCTTCCAGTTCCGTGGCGGCAAAGATAGGCGACGTGGCCTGGCCCTGGTGGGCGTCAATCAGCCGCACCTCCTGGGCCACCAGGGCCGCCACCTCGGCCGGGGGGGTGGTGGCCGGGTCAATCAGTTCCTGCGCCACCGCCAGGTAGGCCAGGGCGCGCCGGGCGTCGCCTTCCAGGGCCGTGCCTTTCAGGGCGGCGTGCTGGCGCCGGGCGTCCGCGACCAGCAGCGCGGTCATGCGGCGCAGGGCGGGTGACAGGGCCTCGCGTTCCAGGTCGCGCAGCAGCTTGCTGAACACGAGGTGGTAGGCGTGCAGCATGGAGTCGGTGGTCACGAACACCGGCTGGTTCAGGTAGCGCGTGGCCTCGTATACGCCGTCGAAGTGCGCCCAGGTGGCGGGCGCGATCACGAAGCCGTTCTTGCTCAGGGCCGCGCGCTGGGCGGGGCTCAGACCGCTGGTGCCGACCTCGGGGTCCGAACGCAGCAGTTCCTGGTTCTTGATGGCCGAGAGGTTGACCGGCAGGGTGTACGAACTGGGAGCGGCCAGCGCGGCAGGCAGCAGGGCCGCGCCGGGCAGGGCCAGCAGCAAGGTGAGGGTGAGGCGGCGCATGGGGCTGTCATACCACGCCGCCTTCTGGTCTTTGTCGGTAAATGCCGGGAGGGGGGCGCCTAAGCCCGCAGCGCGGCTTCGGCCTCGGCGGTCTCGTTCCAGGGCAGGGTCTCGGCGGCGCGTTCCAGGGTGTCTTCGGGGCCCTTTCCGGCCAGCAGCACGGTGTCGCCGGGCCGGGCCCCGGCAATCGCCGCCCGGATGGCCTCGCGGCGGTCCGGGACGCGGGTGAAATTCGTGCGACCCGCGTCCCGCGCTCCCCGTTCCATCTCGGCCAGAATCTCGTCCAGCGGGGTGTCACGGCAGTCTTCTTCCGTGAAAAAGGCGTGGTCGGCCAGCCGGGTGGCAACCTCGCCCAGCGGCGCCCGCTTGCCGGGGTCGCGCGGGCCGCCCGCCGATCCGAGCACCACCAGGAGTCGCCCCGGCGTGGTGGCGCGCAGGGTGCCCAGGGCCTTGTCCAGGCTGGGCGGCGTGTGGGCAAAGTCCACGATGACCCGGCGCCCCTGCGGGTCGGGCACCAGCTGCATGCGGCCGGGCACGCCGGCAAAGGTGGCCAGCCCGGCGCGCAGCTGCGCCACATCCGCCCCCAGGTGCGCCGCCGCCGCCATCGCCGCCAGGGCGTTGGCCACGTTAAAGCGGCCGATCATGGGCAGCTGGGCATCGAACTCGCCGTGCGGCGAGACCACATGAAAGTGCAGGCCGGTTGAGCGCTCTTCAATGCCCCCGGCGCGCCAGTCGGCGTGCTGGCCTTCGGCGGAGTAGGTGGTTTCCTGGGGCGCCACGCCGCGCAACTGGGCGGTCCAGAGGTCGTCCACGTTCAGCACGGCGAAGGGCGAACGCTCGATCAGGCGCCGCTTGTCGGCAAAGTAACGGTCCATGGTGCCGTGAAAGTCCAGGTGTTCGGGGCTCAGGTGGGTCCAGATGGCCGCCGACCACGCCACGCCGCGCACCCGGTCCAGGGCCAGGGCGTGGCTGCTGGCTTCCAGCACGGCGGCCTGCGCGCCTGCCGCGATCATCTCGGCCAGGGTGGCCTGCACCTGCGGCGCCTCGGGGGTGGTGAAATGTGCGGGGAAATGGCGCAGTTCACCGTCTGGCAGCTCGTAGCCGGCGGTGCTCAGCAGGCCGGTACGCAGGCCAGCGGCGCGCAGCAGGTGGCGGGTGAGCCAGCTGGTGGTGGTCTTGCCGTCGGTGCCGGTGACCCCCACCACGCGCAGTTCCTGGCTGGGGTGCCCGGCCAGCGCGGCGGCAGCGTCGGCCAGGGCGGCGCGGGCGCCCGGCACCGTCAGGTAGGGCAGGGGCGAGGTGACACCTTCGGGCAGCCCCTCGCCCAGCACCGCCACCGCGCCCGCCTGGGCCACCTGTGCCAGAAAACTGTGTCCGTCAAAACGCGCGCCGCGAATGGCCACGAACGCGAACCCCGGCTGCACCCAGTCGGCGTTGTGGGTCACCCCCGTGACCTCGGGGTTGGCGTCGGGGGCACTCAGGTGCAGGGCAGCGGCCAGCTCGGCAAGGCGCATGGGGCGCATGATACGGAAAGGCGGTGGCGGCGGGGCCAGGGGGCGTGGTCTGGAGGGGTGCCCAGCGCCTGAGATGCGCCACTGTGGCCGTCCACATGCTGCAGAGAGCCCCCGGCCAACCCCACTGCTTTTTCTTCTGCCCTTGCGAGGGGCTCGCAGAATGGCGGCCCAGATAAAGGAAACAGGCCAAGCGCCCCACACGATCTTTTCGTCACGGCCACCGCAGCCGCCTCGCACACTGGCCGAGTCCCTGTTCAACCATCGTTCGGACCGTGTTTAAGCGAGGCGAGTAAGACCATGAGAGAAACGTCGTCTGACAGCGGTCTTCCGTTCCATTGAGGGAAGGCAGGGACCTCCCTCAACGCCACGCTAACCGCTGTCTGTCGCGGTCACTCGCGCCGCTCGCACCACCTGACCTGAAGGTGAACCCTGCAGGTCTTGTGGTGACCGCTATGAGACGCTGGGCCCGCTCACCTCCTCCCCACCTCTGCTGCGCAGCTCTACGAGTCCGCCGCAAGAGCGGAGGAGAAAAACAGCGTGTTCGTCGGGCCGCTTGACGCGAACTGCCCAAATTATCCGAGCGGTGGTGTACACGGTGCCGTTCCTGGGGGACCAGGGCCCCTGATGGCCGCTTGTGGCCTTCAGCTGACCTGCGGCACACTGGGCGGCAGGAGGCCCGCCGCACCTTGTCCGATCCCATTCATCCCCACACCCTGGCCCAGCTGCAGGCAGCGTGGGCGGGGGTATGCACGGGCGGGGGACCGGCCCTGGTGGTGCTGTCGGGCGCGGCGGGCCTGGGCAAAAGCCATCTGGCGCGCGCCCTACAGGATCACGCCGCGCGCGACCCGCAGGCCGCTGCCGCGCTGGCCACGCCGCCCGCGCTGGTGGGGCCGCTGCTGCGCGCCCTGCCCGAACTGCTGACCTCACGCGACCCGGCCCTGATCGCGGCGGCCCGCCCGCACCTGGACCACCCCTGGCCCGCCGTGCTGCCGCCCCCGGCCGGGCCCAGCGACCCGGCCGCCACCCTGGCGCGCGCGGTGTCTGGCGCCCTGGGGCGGGCGCGGCCCCTGCTGCTGATCGCCGAGGACCTGCACGACCAGCCCCCCGAAGCCCGCGCCTTGCTGAACACCCTGTGGACCCGGGTGATGCTGGACAGCGCCCCGGCCCTGCTGCTGCTCACCACCCGCCCCCTGCCCGAGCACCCGGACGCCGCGCGCACAGTGGAGGACCTGGGCCGCAGCGCCCAGCTGGCCCGCGCCGCCGAGGCCAGCAGCGTGCAGCACCTCACGCTGGCGCCCCTGGACGCTGACGGGGTCGACGCCTTACTGCGCGCGGTGCTGGGCGGGCCCGCCCCGCCCGAACTGGGCGCGTGGCTGCTGGCCCACGCCGAGGGCCACCCCCTGCGCAGCGCCGAACTGTTGCGGGTACTGCGCGAACGCGGCGCCCTGCAGCGTGCCGAACACCACTGGCAGTTCACGCCGCCGCCCGCCGGGTCACTGCCCGCGTCGCTGGAAGCGGTGCTGCGCGAGCGGCTGCGCCCGGTGCAGGCCGCGCGCCCCCCCTGGGCCGCCCTGAGCGCCCTGGCGGTGCTGGACGCTCCCACGCCCCCGGCCGTCTGGCGCCGGGTGGCGGGGCTGGGCGAGGGACCCTTTGCCCAGGCCCGCGACTGGCTGCTGCACCGGGGGCTGGTGCGCCTGCCCCCAGACGCCGCCGGCTATATCTGCGCCCATCCCCTCTACCCGCCGCTGGTGCGCGCCGAGCTGGACTGGGCCGAGGTCGAGGGCCTGCACGCCCGCGCCGCCCAGGTGCCGGGCCTGGACCCGCTGGCCCGCGCTCGCCACGCCCGGCACGCCGGGCTCCCCGAAGCCCGCACCCTGACCGAACAGGCCCTGGCGCTGGCCCAGGCGCGCGCCGCCCCCCACGACGTGGTGGCCGAGGCCCGCGCCCTGCTGGACGAGGAACCAGACCACCCCGGCGCCCAGGACGCGCTGGTGGCCGCCCTGGACGCCCTGGGCGAGTGGCAGGCGGTGCTGGCCGCCACGGCGGACGACCCGGCTGCCCTGCCGCTGGCGCCGCTGGCTTTCCGGGCCCAGGCGCTGGCCGAACTGGGCCAGCTGCCCCAGGCCCTGGCGGCGGCGCGGCTGGGCCTGGGGCGGCTGGCCCCCGAAGACCAGAACGGCCGCGCCCACCTGCACCTGGAAGACGTGCTGTACCGCACCCTGCTGAACCAGGGCGAACTGGACGAGGCCGAAGCCGGCCTGCGCGCGGCCCTGGGGGTGGCCCAGGACCCCCTGCGGCGCATGGGGCTGCTGGATATCCTGTCGCGCCTGTACCAGCGCCGGGGCGACTACCACCTGTCCCTGCACCTGGGCCGCGAGGCAGCCGCGCTGCTGCTGGCTGTCCCTGCGCTGTCCGGGGCGGCGGCCGAGCGCGCGTGGCGCACCCTGAGTTCGCTGGGGGGCAGCGCCATTCACATGTCGCTGTGGGCCGAGGCCGAAACCCACCTCCGCGCCGCCCACGAGCTGCTCATGCGCCAGGGCCATGTGGCCAGCCTGATGGTCGTGGAGGGCAACCTCGCCTACCTGGCACTGATGCAAGGCGATTACCCGGCTGCCGAGGCCGGCTCGTGGCGCCAGCTGCACCGGGCGGTGGCCAGCGGCAACGCGCGGGTGGAGGGGGCCCTGCTGTGGAACCTGGGCATCTGCCGATTGTGGCGCGGCGACCCCGAACAGGCCCTGGCCCTCATGCGGCGCTCGTACGCCGCGTGGCCCAGTGTGGGGGCGGCCAATCCCAGCGACTTTGCCGAGGCCCTGGCCCTGCTGGGCCGCCTGGACGAGGCCCGCGCCGAACTGGCCCAGCCCGATCACGACTTTTACCCTGAACACCCCAATTCGCGCGCCCGCGTGTACCTGCTGCTGGGCGAGCCAGAGGGGGCCCTGCGCGAGGTGGCCCGCCTGCGCCCGGACGACGGGGTGGGCTTACAGGCCCGCGCCGCCCTGATCCGCGCCCAGGCCCACCTGCGGCGCGGCGACCCGGAGGCGGCGGGCCCGGAACTCGCCCAGGCCTTCACGCTGGCCCACGCCGTGCAGCACCGCAGCGTGCTGGGCGAACTGCTGCTCACCCGCGCGGTGTGGCGCGGGCAGTGCCCGGGAGAACAGCACGGCGAGGTCGCCGCCGACTGGCACGCCGGGCTGGCCGCGCTGCAGGAGGTGGACGGCCAGGGGCACCTGCAGTTTGTGCGCGCCTGCTTTCCGGCCCAGGTGGGCGCGCTGGACACGGCGCCCGCGCCGGGCCCTGCCCAGGCCCCCCGCGCCCGGCTGCGGCTGCTGGGTAACGTGGGTGTGGAGCAGCCCGGCGGCGCGCGCCCCTGGCGGGCGCGCAAGGTCAAGGAACTGCTGGCCCTGCTGGTGTGTGCCCACTACGGCGGCGCCCGCCCGGCCCTGGGCCGCGACGCCCTGGCCCTGGCCCTGTGGCCCGACGCCGACGAGGCCAGTGCCGAGGCCAATTTCCGCAAGACCCGCACCCGGCTGCGCGAGGCGCTGGCGGGCGCCGCCACGCTGACCCACACCCCCCAGGGCTACGTGCTTTCAGGCGTGCAGGCCGACCTGGACGAGTTTCTGGCGGCCCTGCAGGCAGGCCAGGATGCCCAAGCCGCCGCCGCCTACACCGGCCCCTTCCTGAACGATGTGGACCTGCCCGCCGCCGCCGAGCTGCGCGACACCCTGCACGCCCGCTGGCGCGCGGCGGTGCTGCGCCTGACCTACCGCGATCCCCAGGGTGGCCTGCCCCACCTGCGCCGCCTGCTGGCCCACGACCCCCTGGATCTGGACGCCACCCGCGCCCTGCTGGACACCTTTGCGCGCCTGGGCGACCACGAGGCCCACGCCCAGACCCTGCGCCGCGTGCAGACGCTGTTTCACGCCGCGCTGGGCGAGGTGCCCCCCGAACTGGCCGCCGTGGCGGGGTAGGCAAAGGCCGGCGTTGCCGCAGCGGTCAGCGGCACTCTGGGACCCAGCGCTGTGAAGGGGCAGGCTTAGCCGGCCCTGGAGCGGTTGACGAAAGAACCCCCTCACCCCTCGCTGCGGCGCAGCTCTTCGAGTCCCACGAGGGCAGAGGGTCGAGAACCCACATCAACTTCATGGCATCTGCTCTCAAGTGACGTGCTTCTCCCCCGATCGCTTGCCGTGTTCCCCTCTCCCCTGGTGGGAGAGGGAGGGAGGAGCGGAGCGACGGAAGGGTGAGGGGGCCACCGAGTGGCCCGGACTGATGTGGCCTCCATTGAGTCCCGTCTGACACGGTTTCTGTTCAAGCCGTGATCGAGTCGGGACACCGCCGGTTCGAGTTCTCGTTTCCCAGCGAAGGGTTTTTCCCCCTCGCTCGGCTCGGGTTGAACCGTTTTTGGTACGGTTCAAGCGGAATAGAAAACACACGTCCGGGCTTCCGCCCTTACCGCACGTGGCGGTACAGGCCGGCGAAGGTCACGTTCAGGCCGCCGCATTTCTGGTTGTCCTGCACCAGCAGCCACGGGCCCAGCGGCCACAGGGTCAGCGCGCAGTCGCCGTCGGCGTACAGCCAGCGCCGGGGTGAATCGGCGCGGCGCAGCGGGCCGTTCAGGTGGCCCACATTCACGCTGCCGCCCGCCGTGGGAAACACCGCGCTGCCCGTCAGGGTCAGCGCGCCCGAGGCGTCTTTTGCCTTCAGGGTCAGCCCCGCGTTGGCGTCGCGCTCCCAGGTGCCAGTTTCCAGCGCAGCAGGGAGGGGCAGGGGCTCGGTGTCGCCTGCATTCAGCGTGCCGCTGCGGCCCGCCTCGCCGGGGACATAGGTGCAGCGCCGCCCAGCCACCGCCGGGCCCTGCAGCACCAGTTCGCCGCTGCTCAGGCCCAGGGGCACCGGGGCGCCGCGCGCGTCAGTCAGGACCGCCCGCACGGCGGTGACGCGCGCGGCGCGCAGGGTCGCCGGGTTTAGGGCGCTCCAGCTCTCGGGGCAGGGAGCCGCCGTGGCCGCGCCCCGGGGCTGCGCCGCGCTCCAGGCGGCGACCAGCAGGCCCAGCAGGGGCAGGGACCGAGAGAGGCGGATCATGCGCCCAGGGTAGCGCGCCGCCGCATGAGACACCGGCCTCTGCCTGCCTCAGCGCAGCAGCGGCAGGCCAAAGCCGTGGGCCTGCACCCGCGCGCACACCCATTCAAACGCCTGCGGATCAGCCACGAAATCCAGCTGATCGCCCGGCACCCGCACCACCGGGCAGGCGTCAAAGCCCGCCACCCAGCTGTCGTACAGGCGGTTAAGGCCACCCAGGTAGTCCTCCGGGATGTCCTGCTCATAGGTGCGCCCGCGCTGGGCAATACGTTTTTTCAGGGTGGGCAGCGAGGCATCAATGTGAATCAGGAGGTCCGGCACCCGCAGCGCCGGCCGCACGCCCTCGTACAGCCCGCAATAGGTAGCCCAGTCGCGCGCTTCCATCTGCCCACTCTCAAACAGGTTGCGCGCAAAGATGTTGGCGTCTTCAAACACCGTGCGGTCCTGAATCACGTACCGCGCGCCCGTCACCAGATTCAGGTGCTGCTCCAGGCGGCGCGACAGAAAGTACACCTGCGAGTGAAAGGAGTAGCGCCGCATGTCCTGATAGAAGTCTTCCAGGTAGGGGTTCTCGGCATACGGCTCGTACACCGGCCGCAGGCCGTACCGCCCGGCCAGCATGCGCGTCAGCGTGCTCTTGCCGCTGCCGATGTTCCCGGAAATGGCGAGGTACATCAGCGCGCTCCGCGCGGGGAGGCGGGAGACGGGAAGCGGGGAGTGGGACAGGCGTGGGTTTCCTGCGGCCCGCGTACCGCGCACTGCTCCCTGTTCATCAGTCCGCCGCCTGCCCCGCGCGCAGGGCCTCGTCAATGCGGGTCAGAATGCGCGTCTCGTCGTCGGGGTTGTTCACGAAATCCAGACCCGCCGCGTCAATGGTCAGCAGCGGGTGGGGGTAGGTGCGGAAATACTCGTCGTAACGCCCGGTCAGGTCGGCGAGGTACTCGGCTTTCATGTCCTGTTCAAAAGGGCGCCCGCGCAAGGCGATGCGGCGCAGCAGTTCACCCGTGTCGGCGCGCAGGTACACCACGAGGTCCGGGGTGGGCAGCCGGGGCGAGAGGTGGGCGTACAGATCTTCGTACAGCGCGAATTCGGCGTCTTTCAGGTTCATCGCCGCAAAGATGAAATCCTTGTCGAACAGGTAGTCGCTCACCACCGAGTCGCGGTAGAGCCCCGGCTGCCACAGCGCTGAGAGCTGCTTGAAACGCGAGAGCAGAAAGAACGCTTGCACCTGAAAGGCGTAGGCCTCGGGCTGGCGGTAGAAGCTGGCCAGAAACGGATTTTCCTCCACCACTTCCAGATTCAGTTCGGCACCGTACCGCGCGGCCAGGCGCCCGGCGAGGCTCGTTTTTCCCACCCCGATGGGGCCTTCGACGACAACGTACATGACAGGCCAGAGCATAGCGCCCGCCGCCCAGGTGAAGGGTGGATGAAGGGCCTTGACAGCGGGGGAGGGGAGGGGGAGACACGAGCGTGCCCCCGCCGCGTGAGGGTCACGGGCGGGGGCAAACTTTACTCGTCTTTGGGCTTCTCTGTGGGCGGCTCGGGGGGCTTCAGGCGGCCGGCGTCGCGCGCGGCGCGGGTCAGCAGGTACTCCATCTGGGCGTTCACGCTGCGCAGGTCGTCGGCGGCCCAGCGCTCCAGCGCGGCGTACAGCTCGGGGCTGATGCGCAGGGGAAAGTTCTTGCGGCTCACGGCACTGAACTCATGGCCGGTTAGTACAGGCTGCCGGCGTTGACCACCGGCTGCGTGCCGCGCTCGCTGGTCAGCACCACCAGCAGGTTGCTCACCATCTGGGCCTTGCGCTCCTCGTCCAGCGTCACGATGTCCTGCTCCGAGAGCTGGCGCAGCGCCATTTCCACCATGCCCACGGCGCCCTGCACGATCTGGGCCCGCGCGGCGATCACGGCGCCCGCCTGCTGGCGCTGCAGCATGGCCCCGGCAATTTCGGGCGAATAGGCCAGGTGCGACAGTCGCGCTTCCAGCACCTCTACCCCGGCGTGGCGCAGGCGGGCGGCCAGTTCGCCCCCCAGGGCCTCGGCCACCTCGTCGGCGTGGGCGCGCAGGCTCATGCGGCTGTCCTCGTAGGCATCGTAGGGGTACTGGCTGGCGAGGTGGCGCAAAGCGGTTTCGGCCTGGATCGCCACAAATTCGGCGTAGTCCTCGACATCAAAGACCGCCCGCGCGGTGTCCACCACCCGCCACACGATCACGGCCGCAATCTCAATGGGGCTGCCGCCCGCGTCGTTCACCTTCAGCCGCTCACTGTTGAAGTTGCGAATCCGCAGGCTCACGCTTTTGCGCACCGTCAGCGGGTTGGTCCAGTACAGGCCGTTGCGCCGCTCGGTGCCCACGTAGCGCCCGAACAGGGTGAGGTTCATGGCCTGATTGGGCTGCACGATGAAAAAACCCGCCAGCGCGAACAGTAGTGCCGCGCCCAGCAGGACACCCGGCAGCGGAAAGCGGCCCAGCAGCACCGCCGCCGCCCCGGCCCCGAGCAGCCACAGCAGGAACATGGGCACCCCCGGAAGACCGAAGGCGGGCCGTTCCACGCTGGCCACCCCGCTGCGGGGAGAAACGCCGCCCTGGGCGGCAGGCGTGGGGGCATGTTGCAGTTCATTCATAGGCAGACCTCCGAAGAGAACTTCTATCAAAGTGATATCACTTTGATGCCGAATTTACGAGAGGGGAGAGGGCAGGAGGGGACAGTGCAGCTCCTGGTTGTCGCCTCCTGTGGTCTGACGCTGGAGGCCTGTGCTGCAGTGCGCCAGCGTGACGGCAGGTGCACTCAAGGCGCGTTTGCTAGCCCCACGGCCCCGTCTTTGTAGGGTTCGCCTCCAGGCCCTTGAAGGTGTCTGACCTCAGTCGGCCAGCTTCCGCCCTGCATCCGCTGAAGGCATGAAAGAAGGCGGCCGTTGCGTGGCCGCCTCTCTGTGGCATCGGGATCAGCGCAGGGTGCGTTTGAGCAGGGTCACTTTCACTGGCACCTGCTTCTTGTTGCGCCACACGGTCAGGGTGACGGTCTGGCCCGGGCGCTTGGCGGCCACGAGGCGAATCACGTCAAACGAGTCGCGCACGCGCTGGCCGTCTACCGCCACGATCACGTCGCCCAGGGGGGCCAGCAGCTGATCGCGGTTGTTGCGCAGGCTGCCGCGCAGGCCCGCGCGCGCCGCCGCCGAGCCTGCCGCCACCTGATCTACCAGCGCGCCTTCGGAACTGTTCAGGCCGGCCAGCTGGCGCAGGGCGGGGTCCAGGTTTTCCAGGTCCACCAGGGTGGCGCCCAGCGTGCCGCGCTGCGGCACCCCAATTTTTTCCAGGTCGTCCAGGCTCTGGCGCACCAGATCGCCGGGCAGGGCAATGCCGATCACGCCGGGCACCAGTCCATTGGGCGCGGCGTTGGCGTCGGCCACGGCCACCACCAGCCCGCGCGAATCCAGCACCGGCCCGCCGCTGTTGCCCTGCTGCAGGCTGGCGGTGGTGGTGACGTACTGTCCCACCTCGTCGGCCAGCCCGTCCTGGCGCGGAATATCGCGGGCGCTGGCGGCCACGCTGAAGATGCCAGTGCCCACAAAATTGGGAATCAGGAGGGGCGTGCCAATGGTGATCAGCTTCTGGCCCGGAATCAGGCGGGCGCTGGACCCAAAGCTGAGGGTCGCCGGCGCTGTGACCCCGGTCACGCGCAGAATGGCGATGTCAATGCCAGGGTCAATGCCTTCAAGCTTGGCGGGCACCCGCCGCCCGTTGAACAGCGTGACCGTGATGGCTTCCTGGTACTGCACCACGTGGTAATTGGTGACGATCAGGTCTTTTTTGTAGAAAAACCCGCTGCCCGTTTCGATGGGATTGTCCCCGGGCTGCAGGCGCGCGCGCTCCAGCCGGGTGTCCACCCGCACCACGGCGCGCAGCGCCTTTTGCGCCACCTCCACGGTGTTGATCTCGTCGGGCGTGACCAGACTGCGCTGGGCCGTCACGCTGCCGGTCAGGTAAGCCCCGGTCAGGGCGGCGGCCAGCAGCGCGCTCAGGCCCAGAAGGCGCGCGGCCTTCATGCGGCGTCCAGGGGGCGGCTCACTCGCTTCCGCCCCCACTGCTTTCTTTGGGACGTGAATCCGTGACATAAAAGCCGCTGCCTTTAAAGGCGATGCCGGGCCGGGCCAGCACGCGCTTGATCGGCGCGCCAGTTTCGGGGTGCGCGGTGTAGGGCTCGTCGCGCATGCTCTGCTGCAGTTCGTAGATTTCGCCGGTCTGGATGTTCTTGTACAGGTACGTGGGCATGGTCTTTCCCTTCTTCGGCCCGCGTGTGGGCGCCGTGGGTCGCGCAGGAGGGGGGCTGCCCCACCCGCGCTTTTCGCGCCCCCATCCTAGCAAGCGCCCACAGGGGCAGATGAACGGCTGTTGACCATGCCTTGGGGCCCCGCGCCCGGGACTGGCCCCTGCCGGCCGCCCGCCCTGAGCATGATTGCTGTACTCACATGAGGCTCCCTGGGCGGGTGCTATGCTGCCGGGCGGACCGTTTGGTGTCCGGTCCACACCAACCCAGGGCAGCGCAAGGCCCCCGGCAGCGGGGGAGACGAGGTGGAGGTCAGCGAAATGATCTGCGGATGCCTCCAGGTTCTTCTGGCATGCGAGCCTACCCGGTGCCCCCTCCTTTGGGGGCGCGAATCTGCGGCCATAACCCCCGTGGCAACACAGGGATAAAGCCCGGAAGCATGCACAAACCAGACACCAGTGCGGCGTGCGGTTGGCGAGTGGCCAATGGCAGATGGCGAATGGCTGTTCGGGCCTTTGCCTCTGTCCATGTGCCACCCGCCCTCCGCCCGCCACAAGGAGCCCCTATGTGCGGAATTGTTGGATACATTGGCCCCCGTCAGGCCCAGGACGTGCTGATCTCTGGGCTGGCCAAGCTGGAATACCGGGGCTACGACAGCGCCGGCATCGCCGTGTGCAGCGGCGAGCGCATTGACGTGAAGAAAAAGGCCGGCAAGCTGGCCAACCTGAACACCCTGCTCGAAGGCCAGCCGCTGACCGGCACGCTGGGTATTGGGCACACGCGCTGGGCCACCCACGGCCTGCCGAACGACACGAACGCCCACCCCCACGCCACCGAAGATGGCCGCATTGTGATCATCCACAACGGCATCATCGAGAACTACCTCTCGCTGAAAGAGGGCCTGATGAGCCGGGGCCACGAGTTCAAAAGCGAGACCGACAGCGAGGTGCTGGCCCACCTGATTGAAGAAGCCTATAGCGGCAACCTCGAAGAAGCGGTGCGCGCGGCCCTCTCGCAGGTGCGCGGCGCCTACGGCATCGTGGTGACGCACGTGGACCACCGCGAGATCGTGGCGGCCCGCACGGTGAGCCCCCTGGTGATGGGCGTGGGCGAGGGCGAGATGTTCCTGGCCAGCGACGTGCCCGCCCTGCTGGCCTACACCCGCAACATGGTGTTCCTGCACGACGGCGACATGGTCGTGCTCAGCGATGACGGCTTCCGCGTGACCGACCTTGCGGGCACCCCCCAGCAGCGCACCATTGAGCACATCGAATGGGACGCCGAGGCCGCCGAGAAGGGCGGGTACGACACCTACATGCTCAAGGAAATCTACGAGCAGCCCCAGGCCCTGACCAACACCCTGATTGGCCGCCTGCACGACGAAACCGGCGAGGTGAACCTCGACATCAATCTCGACCCCTCGTCGTTCAAGCGCATCTCGATCATTGCCTGCGGCACGGCCTTCTATGCCGGTCTGGTGGGCGAGTACCTGATCGAGCAGCTGGCGCGCATTCCCGTGGAGTGCGACGTGGCCAGCGAATACCGCTACCGCGACCCCCTGGTCTCCGAGCACACCCTGGCGATTGTGGTCAGCCAGAGCGGCGAAACCATTGACACCCTCGAAGCCCTGCGCGAGGCCAAGAAGTTTGGCGCCCGGACCCTGGGCGTGATCAACGCCAAGGGCAGCTCCATGACCCGCGAGCTGGACGACACCCTGTACATCCACGCGGGCCCGGAAATCGGCGTGGCGAGCACTAAGGCGTATACCAGCATGGTCAGCGCCTTCCTGCTGCTGGCGCTGTGGCTGGGCCGGGCGCGTGGCACCCTGAGCGCCGAGCAGGGCGCTGAACTGCTGCACGCCGCCCGCGAACTGCCCCGCCTGGTGGAAGAGGCCCTGGCCCCTGAGCGCGTGGCCCGCATCCAGGCAGTGGCCGAGAAGTACGCCATGGCCCGCGACTACCTGTTCCTGGGGCGCGGCGTGAACAGCCCCACCGCGTTTGAGGGCGCGCTGAAGCTCAAGGAGATCAGCTATATCCATGCCGAGGCCTACGCCGCCGGGGAAATGAAGCACGGGCCCATCGCCCTGATTGACGAGCATATGCCCGTGGCCGTGATTGCCACCGAAAGCCGCCTGCTGGAAAAGACGATTTCCAACGTGCAGGAGGTGCGCGCCCGCGCCGGCAAGGTGATTCTGTTCCTCAGTGACGGCGACACGGAAAACGCCCGCCACGGCGACGACGTGATCTACGTGCCCCGCGCCCACGAGATGGTGAGCCCGGTGGTGAACGCCATTGCCATGCAGCTGCTGGCCTACTTCACCGCCACCGCGCTGGGCAAGGACGTGGACAAGCCCCGCAACCTCGCCAAGAGCGTGACGGTGGAGTAAGGGCCTGTTCCTGCCTGGACCGTGAGAATCACAGCACGCCTGGAGGCAATGCCCCAGGCGTGTTGTGCTGTTTATCCAGCAGGCAGGATTTCCCCGCGTACCTCTGCATTCAGGAGCCGGGCGGTGCTCCCAGCCCGGCCTCTTCCCGCAGGTCCCGGCCGCCCCACGGGCCGCGAAGATCCAGCACGGCGAAGCGGGCGAACAGTTCCTCGCGGTACCACCCTTCGCGGTGGGTGCGGGCCATCACCTCGCGGTGCGCCGCGCCGCCGTAGGCAAAGGCCTTCATGGCCTCCGTGCTGCGCCACAGGCTGAAGGTGGCCTGATGCAGCAGCGGCACCTCGCCCATGCCCACAGCGGCGATCAGGCCTGGCATGCGGTCCAACTGGTGCTGCGAGGCCGGCACTGCCCGCCAGAACCGCACCAGCCGCGTGGGCCGAATGGCCGCGCGGGTCAGCACCGCCACTGGGCCGCTGGGGTCCGCCGCCGGGGCAGCCTGGCCTTCAAAGGGCTCGGTGCCGCCCCAGCGCCCGCGCCACCGCTCGGGGCGCAGCACAGCGGTGCAGCTCTCGGCCGCCTGCGCGCGTTCCTGGGCCCGCCAGTCGCTGGCTTCAAAGGCCTCCAGCGCCGCCCAGGACGACCACACCGCGAAGCGCGCCCAGCGCCGCAGGTCGGCACTCAGGGTCAGGGCGCTGCCCTGGCCGGTGCCCAGCAGGCGGTAAAAGCGCAGGCCCGGCACCTGCCGCAGATGCCCGTGGTCTGACCCCATGCGCGACAGCCCCTGCCGCACAGCGCGCGGGGCGTAGGTGTTCAGGGTAAGGGTGGCCACCTGCGCGGCGGCTGGCCCTGGGGGGTGCGTGGCCATGCCGGGCGCTCCTTGGGGGAATGAACTGCCCTTCAGGATAGAGAAATGTGCGGGCAGAACCCCAGGTTTCATACGGATTGCGTTCATGTCCGGGCCAGTCAGGACAGAGCTGGGGGAACGCCGTCTCTTTTTTCCTTGTTGCGGCCAGACACCGGCAGACCATAAGGAAAACGCGCGCTGCGAGGCGCTGCCCTGGCGCCCATTTGCAGGGCTGGGGTCTCCAGGGCCCTGCCGCTGGAGGGCCTGAAAGAGCCGCGCTCTGGGCTATATGCGCGCTTTATGCTGGGCCCAGCATGACAACAGGTATCCCCCGCATGGTGACCGGCCCTCTTCGGGAGGGCGCGCAGATCGTGGAGGTCTACAACGATGGTTTAGTGGTCTTCGTCTATGACGAGGCCAACGAGGCGCGTCTGCAGCAGGCGGACCCGGGCATCATCTGGGGCCACGGCGACGAGGCAGAAGACAACGCCCACCCCAGCACCCGCGCCATGCTGGAGGAAGGCGCCTTTCTGGTGTACACCCTGGCCACTGACAACCCGGTGTGCGCCGAGCTGCTGGTGGGCGCACCCCTGAGCGCCGATGAGCTGGCCCAGGGCCGCTGGCACCCGCCCCAGCGCGCCCGGCTCCGTGTGCCCAGCGGGCGCCTGTGGGTGCATTCCTACAACTCGTTGCCCATTGGCGATGGCCCGCTGGATTCCGGCTCCTGCGTCGAGGTGCCGCCGGGCGAATACGTGGCGACCCTGTACCGCAAGGACTGGGGGGCCATGGAAGAGGCGGGCCTCGTGAATCTGGAAGACCTTGAACAGGAGCACGGGGAGATCCGGGTGGTGAACGAGGTGCTGGTGCTCACGCCAGCAGGCGAGGCGGCTGCGCTGACGGAGCCGCCCTCCATCCTCTTCTACGAGGAATAAAGGCGGCGAGGCCGGGCCACTGACCCCGGCGCGCCTCTTGGCCAGCAGAAGGAGCCGAAGCGCCCGCACGCTTCGGCTCCTTTTCTGTTCTCTACAGCTTTTCTTGCTCAGAACCCAGCCAGATCCGAGGCCACGGCGTTGTTCGGCATGTTGTACACGCCCCAGGTTTCCTGGTCCATGAAGTTGTCGGGCAGGTAGGCGTAGCCGCCGTCCCCAAAGCCGCAGCTCCACGAGTTCTTGATCACGAAGTAGCCTGTGGGCAGGGTCATCTTGGCGCCCACCAGCCCGCCGATTTTCACGTCGTAGGTCTGGGTGCCGGTGTTCACGTAGCCCACCATGTGCACCCCGTGGCCACCCCGGAAGTTCTGGCCCATAAGGGCGGTGTTGGGCAGGCCGTTGGCGCCGATGGCGTCAAAGGCGCGGTCAACGCCGAACCCCAGCACCAGCTGATCGCCCCGGTCCAGCATCTGGCGCAGCATGGCGCGGCGGTAGGCGCGGGTGGCGGCCGGGTTGCCCAGGTTCAGGCCGCCCAGCGCTACCCAGACCTCGTTGCCGGCGGTGGGCCGGAAGTTAAAGGCGGCGTTTGGGGCAATGTCCCACTCGGGTTTCCAGGCGCAGTTGTTCGTGCCGTTCTGGCACACCAGCTGGGCCTGCACGGTGGTGTCGCTGCACGCCTGATTCAGGTAGTTCACGCAGGAGTTCTTGTAGGCGGTGATGGGCTGCTTCGTGTCGGCCGGCACGCGCAGGCGGCTGCGCGAGGCGTTGTACTTCCAGCGCACCTCGGTGGGAATCATGCGCTTCTTGGCAATCATGTCGTCGTAGTCGCCCCACCACGCGCCGTCGCCCAGGGTGCCGTCGTCACCGCGCATCCAGTAGTAGGCGTACTGCTCCGAGAGGTTGTAGCGGGTGGTGGTGCGCCGGGCAATCAGGCTTTCCAGCGCCGAGACATACGCAAATGCCATGCAGGTGCCGCGTGCGCCCTGGTCCTTGATGGTGGTGATCAGGCCGATGTTCGTGCCCTTCATCTGGCCGAACATGGCGTTGGTGGGGGTAAAGCGGCAGGCGCCGTCGCTGGGGTTGCTGACAAACCCGTCGCCCAGTTCCTGCCCGGGCTGCGAGGGGGTGGGGGCCTTGCCCGCCAGATTCACGATGATCGGTGTCTTGATCAGGGCGGCCACGGAAACCGTGTTGCGGGTGTCGGCCGACAGAAACTCGCGGGGCACCGGGTTTTGCTCGTTCAGCCCAAAGGATTTCAGCACGGCGGCGCGGTTCTGCGGCGCGCTGGCCTCGGCCTGGGCCACGTTCAGGGCCACGGTGTCCTGCCCGAACAGCTGCACCTCTTTCTGTTCGCCGGTACGCAGGCGCACGGTGGCGGGCACCGTCAGGCCGCGTGGCAGGGCCAGCGCCACCCGGGCGGCGTCGGCGCGCACGTCGCTGCTGGCCGAGAGGGCGCGGGTCACGTTCAGGCCGCGTGTCAGTTCGGCGTCGCGGGCCTGAATGCGCGCGGGCAGGTCCTGCAGGTTCAGCTGCAACACGTTGGGCGCCTGCAGCGTCTGCTGGAACGTGGCCGGCGCCACGCGCAGCACATTCAGGTCCAGGTTCGCAATCTTGATGGGCTGCAGTTGCAGGCCGGACAGATTGACCGTGTTCTGGGCGTGGCTGTGGCTGGTCAGGGCGGCGCTCAGGGCGAGCAGGGTGGCGGCGCGGCGAAGGCTGGTCATGGTGGTGTCCTCCTGGGGTTGGGTGAAGGCGGGGGGTGGGCTGGCTTCAGTACACGGCGCTGGGCGTTGCGTGGGCGTTGCGCGCCCGGGGCCCTGCGGTCTTTCCGTGGAGGCAGTTCATCATTCGGGGCATGATCGGCCCGTGATCAGGCCGCAGGGGGGCGTGATCGGCACCGGGGAGCCGGGTCTGGTGGAGGGTCCAGGCGGCGTAACAAAGACCAGAAGTGGCCGGAAAGATGTTGTTCCACCAGTTCTGGCCGCAGCGCGGCGAGCGCCAGAGGAGCGGCCTCTTTGTGCCCCGGAAGGAACAGGGCGCGGGCGCCCACGACCGGGCCACTGCCGGGGAACCGCGCACCCCAGACAGGACCCTGGCCGCGACGGCCTGTTGCCTTCAAGGCCAAAACGCCGCGCCTCCAGTCCGCTGGTACCGCTGCTTTTTGCCCTCACTCCCGGGTCTGCTGGCCTGCTGCAACCAGAAAAACCCCCAGGCCGGAACCTGGGGGTTGCGCGCGCTGGGAATTTTTTAGCGGTTCATGATGTGGATGGCCTGCTTGTGCACAGCCTCGGCGGCTTCCAGCACGCTTTCACCCAGTGTGGGGTGGGCGTGGATGGTCAGGGCGATGTCGCTGGCGGTGGCGGCCATTTCCAGGGCCAGTCCAGCCTCGCCCAACATGTCGCTGGCATGAGGGCCCACGATGTGCACGCCCAGCAGCAGGTCGGTGTCCTTCTCCACCACCATCTTCACGAAGCCGTCGGTCTGTTGCAGGGTCATGGCGCGGCCCGACGCCGACAGCGGGAACACGCCGGTCTTGACCTCGTAGCCCTTGTCCTTGGCTTCCTGCTCGGTCAGGCCCACCCAGGCCAGTTCGGGGCTGGTGTACACCACGCCGGGAATGGCCACGGCGTCCTGCTCGGCGGGCTTGCCAGCAATGACCTCGGCGGCCACCAGCCCTTCTTTCATGGCCTTGTGCGCCAGCATGGGGTTGCTGGCCACGTCGCCAATGGAATAGATGTGCGGCACGTTCGTGCGCTGCTGGCGGTCGGCGGGAATAAAGCCGCGCTCGTTCACGAAGACGCCCGCTGCCTGGGCGTTCAGGCCGTCGGTGCGGGGGCGGCGGCCCACGGCCACCAGCACGCGGTCAAAGACCTCGACCATCTTGGTGCCGGTCTTCACGTCTTCCAGTTCCACGTGAATACCGTCCGCCTTCTTCTCGGCCTTGTTGGCCTTGGTCTGCACGGCAATCTCGATGCCCTGCTTCTTCATAGACTTCTGGAATTCCTTGACCGCGTCGGCATCGGCGCCGGGAATGATGGTGGGCAGGAACTCGATGACCTTGACCTTGCTGCCCATGTTCGTGTACACGTGCGCGAACTCAAAGCCGATCACGCCGCCCCCCACGCACAGCATCCGGGCGGGCACGGGGTCGGGCATGACGAGGGCGCCGGTGGAGTCCACGATCTGCACCTGATCCACCTCCAGCCCCGGCAGCTTGGCCGGCTCGGAGCCGGTGGCGATGATGATGCTGCCGGCCGTAACGGTCTTGTCGCCCACCTTCACGGTGTGGTCGTCCACGAAGCTGGCCTGCCCCTGCAGGTGCGCAATCTTGTTCGCCTTGAACAGCGAGCCCACGCCGCCGGTCAGTTTCTTCACGATGCCGTCTTTCCAGCCGTTGAGCTTGGCGATATCCATCTTCTGCTCGCCAAAGGTCAGGCCGAAATCGGCGGCGTGCCGCGCGGCGGCAATCTGCTCACCCGCGTGCAGCAGCGCCTTGGTGGGAATGCAGCCCACGTTCAGGCATACGCCACCCACCGCTTCACGTTCGGCGCAGGCCACCTTCAGCCCCAGCTGCGCAGCGCGGATCGCGGCGTGGTAGCCGCCGGGCCCCGCACCGATCACAAGCACGTCGTAGTCAAAGGATTTCGTCATGCGGTCAGTCTACTGCCCCCACCACCCACCTGCCCGCATAGCTGGACGCGGCCGATTCACAATTCCGGCTGGTCAGTGGCCGGGCGCGGCGTCCAGAAAGTCCGTCACCACGCGGTTGAGCACCCACCAGCCCTGCGGGGTCGCCCTCAGGTGCTCGCCGTCCAGGGTCAGCCAGCCCCGCGCGACATTGGCCGCAAGAGGCGCCGCGTACACCCCGGCCACATCCACCCCGCTGCGCCGCGACAGCTCCGCCAGGTCCAGCCCCGCCCTGAGCCGCAGCCCCATAAACAGTGCGTCGGTGACGTAATCATGCGGGAAGATCGCTTCAGGCTCTCCCTCAGCTCCCGCCAGCCAGTCGTGCAGGTGTGGATTCGTGCGCCGGAAGGTCAGGGGGGTGTGGGGTGTGGGCAGTGGAGCAGCTTGCGCCGCCTTGTCCTGCCCTTCGCCATCCGCTCCCCTTCCATCCCCCATCAACCATCCACCATCACCACCCGGCTTCCCGTCTTCGCCGCGCAGGGCGGCCTGCGCGTTGCCGCTGTCTTGCTCAGCGCGTCTCTGCATGGGGTGGGGGTAGTGCCCCGCCCCCCCCGGCCCCAGCCCCAGGTACGTGCGGCCGTGCCAGTAGGCTAGGTTGTGCTGCGACTCCTGCCCCGGGCGGGCGTAGTTGCTGATCTCGTAGCGGGTGAAGCCGGCCGCCGTCAGCAGTTCTTCGGTGCGCTCGAAACCCCGCCGCTCGTCGTCCTCGTGCACGGTGACGCCCCGGCGGGCGAACTCGGTGCCGGGCTCAATGGTCAGGGTGTAGGCGCTCACATGGCCCACGCCCAGGGCCAGCAGGCCGTGAATATCGTCGTCCAGCGGCTGGCCCGGCACCGCCGTGATCAGGTCGCCGCTCACGCGCAGGCCGCGCGCCACCAGGGTGCGCACGGCGTCGGCGGCCTGGGCGGCGGTGTGCTGGCGGCCCAGAAAGGTCAGGGTGGGGTCGTGCAGGCTCTGCACCCCCACGCTGGCGCGGTCAAAGCCCAGGGCCTGCCAGTGGGCGGCGCGCGCCGGGCTGACGGTGCCCGGGTTCACCTCCAGAGTGTTTTCCCTGCGGCCCCAGCCCAGCCTGGTCTGCACGCTGCTCACCAGGGCCTGCAGTTCGTCGTCGCGTAGAAAACTGGGGGTGCCGCCGCCCAGATACACGGTGTCCAGGTCCACGGCGTATGTCTGCGCCAGCTGCGCGGCTTCCTCGTCCAGCCGCGCCAGATACCGCTCCACCAGCCCGGCGCGCCGGGTGAGCACGTGAAAGTCGCAGTAGGGGCAGATGGTGGGGCAAAACGGCACATGCACGTACAGGTGCCGCACCACGGGGTCGAGGCGGCTGGGGCCGGAATGGGCAGGGCTGGTGCCGGGCGAACTCACGCGCGGCAGTGTAGAGCGGCCCACGGCGCGGAACTGTTCAGCTGCAGCGCTCAGCGGCCGTGGGGCGTGCGGTCCATCCAGGCGGTCAGGGCCTGGGCCACACCCTCTGGGGCGGCCACCACCACGGGCAGCCCCAGCGAGGCCACCGCGCCTGCCGCCGCGCACTCACCCTGGGGCGCGGTCAGGCCGTCCTCGCCGCTCCACGCAGGGAAAGCGCCACCCTCGCGGTAGTGCAGGGCGTCACCCGCGACCTCGTGGTCGGGGACTGTCATAGCGGGCCCACCCGAGAGGGCCTGCGGGGCCACCACCACCACGCCCCGGGGGCGCTCCTCGCGCAGGGCGGCCAGCAGCGGGGTCAGGCCGTCGTGTACCAGCAGGGCCACGCGGCCCTTGCCATCCAGGGATTCAAGCTGGGCAGCCAGCGGCGCGGCCAGTTCGGGCGGGGCGGCCACCAGCCACCCGTGCCCCCCGGCACGCCCCTCGAACAGGGCGCGGGCGCTGCCATACACGTCAGACCAGGTGCGGGTGTGCTGCATGAGGGCAGGATAGCGGGCCCGCGCACAGGGCACACTGAAGGCATGACCCAGACCGACCCCCATCCGCTGGACGCTCCCAAACGCGATGCGGCCACCGCCGACCTGTCGGCCGTGCGCCGTGGCCTGGAGGGGCTCCCGGCCGCCCCCCTGGACCTCCACGGCTGGGCCGCCGGCGCCGAGGACACCCTGCGCGCCGTGATCGGTATGGAGCGCAAGGCCCAGATGGAGATGCGCATTGGCCTGGAAGGTCACCTGGACGGTCTGCCCCTGCGCCGCACCGCCCCACTGGCGGACATGCCCCTGCCCGACCTGCTGCGCGAACACCGCGAAGGCCGCGCCATGCTGCTGCGCGTGCTGGACCGTCTGCTGGCGGTGGGAGAGAAGACCGAGGTGCGCGCCTGGACCTACGGGGAAGAGGTGCCGCCCGCCGTGTATCTGCTGGCCCTGCGGGGGCGTCTGGAACGGTTCTCGGGGCTTATTGCCGCCCAGCGGCTCAGTCCGTGAAGCGCAGCAGATAGCCGTCTGGGTCCTGCACCAGCAGCTGGCGGACCGTGTGCAGCGTCTCTCCCTCGGCATAGGTGGCGGTGTGCAGCGGCCGGAACAGCGGATACCCGGCGCCCTGCAAGCGGGCGTGCAGCGCGTCAAGATCCGGGGCCACGATCTGAAAGTTGATGCCGCGCCCATAGGGCGGCTCCAGCAGCGCGGTCTGCCACGCCTTGTCTGGCCCAGCCTGCTCCAGCATCCACTGCACCCGGCCCAGGCTCAGGTAGGCGAAACCGGGCCGCGTGTACTGCAGGGTGAAGCCGAACAGGTGGGTATAAACCTCCACACTGCGCGGCAGGTCGCTCACCATCAGCTCTGGGACGAGCGGCGCCCACTCTGTGATCGGCACCAGTGACACAGCGTCAAGGCTCATCTCTGCACCCTACCCAGTGGGGCCTGATACAAATTTGAAGTATAGTTAGTGTATCAAAGCGATCATTCCTCTGAAGCACTTAGATGAAGACGAACTGCTGCGTCGTCAACGCCAAGCCTCAACCGCCGACGAGCGTGATCGTTGGTT